>CALGZD010000196.1 GCA_937934635.1 uncultured Deinococcales bacterium | reverse complement strand
CCTAAAGCAAGAATAATAATATAAACCAAGTCCAAATAGTGTTCAACAATTGCAGCAGGCACACCAAAATGATTTGGATCCCAGTAGCTCACTGGGCTGTAATAACGCAAGTCCCAGTTAAGCGGCCAGTGTAATAGTGGTCCATCATCGTAGTGAAGTGGAATATCAATAAGCGTGTGGAGCATGGCTGCACAGGACAACCAGAAAAACCAACCTGCCCCTTTTACACTTCTTTGCCACAGCAAGTAAGCCACGATTATAAAAATCCCAACTACAAGAGGGCTGTGAAAAAGCTGTTGTGAAGCAATCACCCACGGGTTATTAAAAAACCAATCATTAAACAGCTGTCCCATTAGGGAAGGTACATCGCCACTACCTTCCTCGTTAAAACCAAGTGGTACACCTCGAATCAGGTCTATAGCACCACAAACAATCGCAATGATTGTTAGCAGCATATCGGGAATGATTGAACCAATTAAAACAGCACTGGTTCGAAGTTTGGGAATCTGTTTAGCATCCACAGCCTTGGCAACAGCTTTTGCAACTGGTTTATGAAGTACAGCAGTTAGAAGAAAGTGGGAGTAGGTTTGCATAGTTTTTATTATGTCCTATTTTGGGTTTAGCTGTATAGCAATCACGCAGAATCACACAGCTTTAGGTATAGCTTTAATCCAATCTTGTTAAATCATTATCATAGTCTGCTAGATCAACAACTGGATAATACGGTCCTTCACCCTGCGAAGGTGTTAACTCAAAAGTACCTCTTCTGCCATTTACATCAACAACGATTTGCCCATTTGCCATAAGCACCTCTTCACCTTGCACAAGTTGCAACAACAAAGCATCGCCACTATCGCCAACAGCACGGAACATGCCTTCATCCTCTACAGCAGCAATGTCTTCGCTAAAGTAAAACTGACTTGTCAGCAGCGTTCTATTTCCTGTCTTCACTTTAAAGTGAATGTGCCTTGGACGTGGTTCGTATTCACCAGGCAAAATTGTTCTGAAAGCATACCAGCCTGTTTCATCTGAGATTGCATTACCAAAAAACTGAAAGCTCATATCTCTACTTTGAGTAGCAGGATCTCTAGGATGGTCATACGCACCTTCGCTATCAGTTTGCCAAATTTCAACGACTGCATTTTCTACGGCGTTGCCGTTTACATCAAGTACTTGACCGTAGAGAATAACAACATCACCATTTGTTTGCGAAGCTTCACTAAATTGACTTGCAAAATGCTGTGGTATGGATGTATTTGATTCTTGAGCACAACCGATACTTAAACCAACGCTTATAAGTGCCAATACTATTAGGCTTAGATATTTCATATTTTTTCCTCCATTAGGGCTATTATCAAGGCTATTGTGAAGGCATTTTCAGTAATGAATCAACCTTTTTCTAATAGCCCACCAAACACATATATTCATTTAAAGATACCTAACCTGTTCATGTGAATGTAAAAAATCGCTGAAAAATGGTACTTTTCTAAAGCTCAAAACCTAAGTTAACCGTAAAGAACAATTTGAGCTTTACACATCTTTCAAGCACTAAACTCTGACAAAATTCTTACATGAAGAAACTAGGTAGAGATACTTTTAATGAGCGGTTGAAGCAAACAATCTACTCACAGGAGAGACAACAGAGGATTCCAAAAACAAAAGTCCTAACACAAGCCATAAGCAATGAAGCATTTATGCAACCTATTAAAAACCTTCAAAAATGGCTGAAACCACGGAGAATGCGCTCAAGAGATAAGTTCGCATTTGCCTGTTTACTAGCTTATGCAGTCTACTTAATGCAATTAGCACAACATTTTTAAAGTATATTTCAAAACTGTCTTTATAAAGCAATTTATCTAACTAGCAATAGGGCTAGCTAACCATAGAGCTATGATCTTCAGCAATCGCTTTAAAATTTTCTAATATTTTGAGTCCGACAGACTGACTTTTTTCTGGGTGAAACTGGGTAGCATTGAGTGCTCCTTTTGATATAGCACTCTTAAACGTTACATCACCGTACTGCGTTGTTGCTCCAGCAACGGATTCATCATCAAAATCTATGTAATAAGAATTTGCAAAATAAGCAAACGAACCATCTGCTATACCTTTGAGTAACGGTGGATTACCGTAAGAATGAAATTCATTCCACCCCATTTGTGGCACACTAACATTAGGATCGCGAAATCGCTTGACTTCACCATCAAGTATACCCAGTCCTTGTATCTCTGGTGCTTCTTCTGATGAACGCATCAATATCTGTAACCCAACACATATACCAAAGAATGGCTTATTAGCCTCAATATGTGAGCGAACAACAGGCTCGAAACCAGATGCTAAGAACTCCTCCATCACTTGGCGAAAATGTCCCTGACCAGGCAGTACAAGGGCATCAGCCTGACTTGCTTTTTGTGGGTCACTTGAAAGCTCAACATCAAAGCCTGTCTTTATTAAGGCTTTATATACACTGTGCAAGTTGCCAGCACCATAGTCAATAAGAATCGTCCGCATAGAAAGTAGCTTAACAAGATTAGAGCCAGCAGGATATGGTCTAGCAGACCAAACACAAAAATCTTAGTTTCTTTGGATAGTTCAACAAAGTATTTCATAATATTTGTATCTCAGAGTATTTCACACCAAATCAACCTGTGCTGATTTCTTGCTTATAGTGCTTGCCGATAGTTTTTAAAGGCGCTATATTTCTGACAAGTAATTCCCGACTCTAATAATCAATATACTAGAGAAGTCAATATTACTATCATATTTTCGTAAGAGAAAAGTCGGTTTACCGTGATTTCTTGCTAAGCATTTCGTGATAAAACCCTCAGGCATTCGTAAGAGCTTAACTGCTACTCTTCTTTTCAGGCTTGTTCCCCACCCACTACAAGCGACAATAAGCAACAAGAATTTTGGCACATTTAGGGAGTGTATACACAAATGAATAATGGTATACTCGAATCATCTATGAATAAAATGCATAAACTGTCTACAAAAAGACTCAGCATTTTTGGAGTCCCAATGGACTTAGGCGCAGGACGTAGAGGTGTGGATATGGGACCAAGCGCACTACGTTTAGCTCAATTGGCTAACAGCCTCGAAAACCTAGGTTATGAAGTAACCGATGAAGGTAACATTGCTGTTTCCGTAGCAGAAGCAGTTGCCTCTACTAATGCAGATAATGCAGATGACAACTTACATTATAAAGCTGCGATTCAACAGGCTTGCCAAGCGACCTACGAAGCACTAAAAACGCTTGATGCCGATACTATTCCCATCATTTTAGGTGGTGACCATTCAATTTCTATGGGCAGTGTGGCTGGTGTCAGTGAGCGTGGACGTACTGGGGTTATTTGGGTCGATGCCCATTCGGATGTGAACACGCCTGCAACCAGTCCTAGTGGTAACATTCACGGAATGCCCTTAGCGCACTTAATTGGCTTTGGCGATGATAGTTTGCGAGATATTTGGGGTGGTGGCGCAGCCATTAAGGCTGAAGATGTGGTGTTTATAGGTCTACGGAGCGTTGATAGAGGCGAACGAGACTTTATTCGTGAACACGGTATATCTGCTTTTACTATGACAGATATAGACCAGCATGGCATAGCGCGAGTTGCTACCGAGACGCTTGAACAGCTCGAGCACCTCGATTACATCCACGTATCCTTTGATGCTGACTCCCTCGACCCTATGATTGCACCAGGTGTAGGTACACCTGTGCCAGGGGGCTTAAGCTACCGAGAAGCACACTTGCTTATGGAGATTTTCGCCGCTTCTGAAAAAATTACTAGTGTTGATTTGGTTGAGGTTAATCCTATTTTAGATACTAAAAATGCAACGGCTGAGATAATGGTGGAGATGTGCTCGAGCCTGCTAGGTAAAAGTATCTTGTAGACAAGAGCGTTCTATAGCCACTTCTAAATAATTCAAAATATAACGTAAACTATCTATGTGATTTCAAACCCACTGATTTCAAAGCCACTGATTTCCAAACCACTAATTTCAAAGCTTAGTATCATAGTTATTCACTACAATGTGCCGCACTTACTTAAAGAGTGTCTCGTACGCTTGCAGCGTTATTGCAACGAAGCCGAAATCATCGTTGTTGATACTGATTTAAAAACTGAAACAAAAAGATTTCTTGAAAAAGATTTCTCAAACGTTCAACTTATAACAACTGAGAATTACAGCATGGCACATGCTGCAAATGTCGGTTTAGAAAAAGCAACTAGACCCTATATTGCACATATGAATGCAGATGTGCTCATTAATCACAACACCTTTTCAGATTTGCTAGATGTATTACAACAAGAAAATGTAGCGATGGTTGGTCCCCAAAGTCTTACAGCTTTAGGCGTTCCACAAGACCAAGGGGTTCTTTATAAACGTTTTCACTTGAATTTAAACTGGAAATTACACTTGAATTTATACTGGAAATTACAGAGGAAGTTACAAGATAAAAAATCTGTTGAAGTTACCTGGCTTTCAGGCTGTCTTCAACTCATTAAAAGAGAGCTTTTAGATACTATCGGTCCCCTGAATAGAGACCTGCGTTTTTACAATGAAGACATGGAATGGTGCTGGCGTGCTAGAAAAGCAGGTTATCAGCTAAGACTCGTAAATACTCAAGTTCTCCATTATGGTGGCAGTTCCACACCGAAAAATCCATTACTCCTAATCGAAGGCTACCGTGGTGGCTTTAAACTATCTCAACAATACCGTTCACAAGCGTTTCAAAAATTACACTATTGGCTTGTGCGTTTTGAATCAATGCTTAAAAAGTATCTTGCACTTAATAGCTTCACCCGCCGTACCTATTCAGGTATCCACTGGCTCTTTAAAGAACATCGTTTTGATGAAAGTCCATTTACAGAAAGCTTAAATGAAGCCAATCCAAATTGGCCGAAATTCTGATTGGACTGATTTCTAACGCTATGAATGTACCAAAATACTTTCTTTAATTGTTGCTATACTCACCTAGATTAAGAGCTAGATTAAGAGGTAGCAATTATCAAAGAAACCAACCTCACAAAAAGGAAAAAAAGAAGTTTGTTTAAAGAGCTTCCCACCTTTGGCGATTTACTAGCAGGTGTCAGCGTTGCTCTATTGCTCATACCACAAGCGCTTGCTTACGCACTTATTGCTGGTATGCCAGCACATACAGGTTTATACGCAGCAGCAATACCTGCAATTATTGCAGCCTTTTTTGTATCTTCTCCCTATCTACAGACAGGTCCAGTTGCCCTTACATCACTCCTGACCTATGGTGCTCTGAGCAATATAGGAGCAATACCATTTAGCGATGAATGGATTGCTATGGCTGCCCTACTTGCACTCATTGTCGGTATATTTAGAACACTCATTGGTGTGTTTAATTTTGGTGGTATTGCCTATCTGCTCTCTCGTCCTGTGCTTCTTGGTTTCACAACCGCTGCTGCGCTTATTATTTTAAGTACGCAAATACCCGAAGCCATTGGCTTCAACGCAGGACATCAACACAAAATCCTCAATGCTCTAGACAGTCTGCGTCACATCGAAGCTTGGAATTTCCTTACAGTAGCTTTAACAGCAATTACTGTTGTCATCATTCTTATAGGGAAACGGATGCACAAGTTGTTTCCTGGAGTACTCATTGCTGTAGTTACTGTCACCTTATTTGCAAAGCTTATTGGCTATACGGGCAATACTATTGGTGATATTCCTGAAGGCTTTCCATTACTCAATTTAAATTTACCTTGGCAGACCATTCCCAACTTACTGCTTGGTGGCGCAGTTATTGCCTTAGTTGGTTTTGCTGAAGCAGCCTCAATTGCTAGAACCTATGCCACACAAGACCGAATTGCTTGGGATGCGAATAAAGAATTTATCAGTCAAGGCACAGCTAATTTAGCTGCTGGACTTTTCGGGGGCTTTCCAGTAGGTGGCTCATTTTCAAGAAGTTCAGTTAATCGCTTTGCAGGGGCAAAGACACGTTGGAGTGGTTTCATCACTGGTGCAGCCGTTCTTGCCTTTTTTCCACTCACATCTTTACTAGCTGAGATTCCCTTTGCTGTTCTTGCTGGTATTATTATTTCAGCAGTGATTGGGCTTTTAAAATTTCGTGAGTTAGCTGAACTCTCTCAGTTTTCACGACCACAGGCATACATTGGGTGGATTACCTTTATCCTCACACTTGTTATGTCCAACCAAGTTGAAGTTGCTGTGTTACTTGGTATCGGCTTGGCCATAGCTCATCACCTTAGACGTGAACAACAAATCGTCTGTGAAGTTACACGTTATCAAGACACTGTTACACTTACACCTCATGGTGTCTTATGGTTTGGGTCTGCCTTTGACTTCGAAAGACGATTTAACGATATGTTAGAAGCCGAAGAAAATATCAAAACCGTTATCGTTGACTTAGAAGCACTTGGGCGCATAGATATGAGTGCTGCAGTTGTCGTAAAACGCTTAATTGACCAATGTACTGCACAAGGCATTGAATGCGAACTAATTCATGTTCCACCAATGGCAACAGCATGGATGAGTCGGGTTTGGAAGATGGAAGTAGAAGACTGAACTTTACACTGTAGATATTTACAGATTAGAAAGATCTGCCACCAAATCCAGACTCAAATTAATCTGGTCATCAAGCCTAAATCCAAAACCTTCAAGAATCCTCATTCCGTAATCTGTCGTCAGAATACTAAATTCACTTTTGACAGTCATAGACTGATCTACAATTTGAAATTCAACAGGCAATACTATCTCACGCTCTACCCCATGCAATGTCAACATGCCCGTAACCTCAGCTTGCCTCATTTCACCTGATCCAAGCGAGTCTACAGAAACTGACTCAGACTTAAAGCGAATCTCAGGATATTTCCTAGCTTCCAAAATGGCATTTTTAGCGTTGCCATTAAGGATGAAGTTACCTCCATCAAATTTCTTACTCAAAATCAAAACATCTAAAGAAAAATTAGACTTTAAATCTGCTGCACTAATAACCAAGTTCATTTCTTCGACAGGCATCGTGTATTCCCAAGTCTGGTCACCACCTGCGCTAATCGAGATGCCAACAACAGGCTCATCTACAAAGTCTTGAGTGATTAAAATTTGTGCATTTGCTATTGACAGGCAAAAAACTACACATAAAGTAAGTAAAAGACAATTTTTCCGAAATGTAATCATATTTCCATTTTGCAAAATTTTGGCTTAGAACATATGGTGTAGGAGAACAAAGTTTGAT
>CALGZD010000195.1 GCA_937934635.1 uncultured Deinococcales bacterium | reverse complement strand
GAATAAAACTCGTAGCACTAACAGTCACCATGCTACTATCAAGATACTACTTATGTTAATGCAAGAAATGATTTTGCAACTGAATAACTTTTGGGCCGAACAAGGCTGCGCCATACTACCTTCTTATGACAATGAAGTTGGTGCAGGTACCTTCTACCCTGCAACCTTTTTACGGTCACTAGAGCCCAAACCTTGGCACGTTGCCTATACTGCACCAACTAGGCGTCCTGCTGATGGTCGTTATGGTGAAAACCCTTACCGTTTTCAGTTTTATTATCAATATCAAGTATTGATGAAACCTTCTCCCAAAAACATTCAAGAGCTTTTTCTTGAATCGCTTAAGGTTCTTGGTATCGATACCAAGGCACATGATATTCGCTTTGTAGAAGACAATTGGGAATCGCCAACGCTTGCTACATGGGGCTTGGGTTGGGAAGTCTGGATGGATGGTATGGAAATCACGCAGTTTACCTATTTTCAGCAAGTGGGTGGGATTGCAGTGGAGATGATTCCTGTGGAGTTGACCTACGGGCTCGAGCGCATTGCTATGTCTCTTCAACAAAAGTCACACACTTACGAGGTGGCGTATACAGAAAATCTAACGCTTGGACAACTGCGTGAGGCTTCGGAGTACCAATACAGCCATTACAACTTCACACACGCCAATATCGACCTACAAAAAGAACTCTTCGAACGCTTTGAAAGCGAGAACAGGCGCTTGCTGGCAGAAAACCTTGTCTACCCAAGTTATGACTTCATGCTAAAGGCATCACACAGCTTTAATTTACTTGATTCACGCGGTGTCCTCTCACAAACTGATAGACAAGCCTATATTCAAAGACTAAGGAAAATGTCTGAAAACGTGGCAGCGCTTCATTATGAATTGGTGACAAAAGAAAGTAAAGAAAGTGATGATAAAGCTCAAACAACTAGAAAATCAGGAATAGAACAACTTCAAGCACAACATGAAACATCACAGCATGAAACATCACAGCATGAAACATCACAGCTTGAAGTGAAACAAAACGCAGCTAAAAAACCAAACAATCAAGACCCAAATAACAGTTGGTATAGTGCTGTTAGCACTAAAAATTTATGGTCAAAAAAATAGTCAAAAGATATATAGCTCTAATATCTTCCTAAGAATTGAATATGCCCACACTGCTTTTTGAAATAGGTACGCAAGAAATCCCAACGCAAGATGTACGAGATGCCAAGCAGGCACTCGCAGAGCTTGTTCGAAAAGGTCTGGATGATGCCCAAATAAACTATGGAGACATCCAAAGCTTTGCCACACCTAGACGCATCACAGTTTTGATTGAGAATGTGTCTGAAAAAAGTCGTGTGCGTTATGAAAAGCGCCGTGGTCCACCCGTTAGCGAAGCAATAGATGAAGATGGCAACTATACTAAGGCTGCACTAGCTTTTGCCGAAGCTAACGGTATTGACATCGAACGCTTGCGACAAGAAGAAAGTGACAAAGGAAAGTACATCGTCGCATCAATCGCTCAAGGTTCTATAGAAAGTATCACTGTACTTCAAGACCTGCTTGCAGAGGTCATAGACGAAATACCTGCAAGCAGAAAAATGCGCTGGGCAAGTTTAGACACAAGCTTTATACGTCCTATCGAATGGCTCTGCGCCATGCTGGGCAGTAATATAATCAACTTTAGCTATGCTGAACTTCAAAGCAGTAATCAAAGCTATGGGCACAGGTTTTTATCTCCTGAAGCAATTCATTTTAATCATGCAGACGATTACATCGCAACACTTAAAGAACACTTTGTTTTGGCGGACATAGAAGAGCGCCGAAGCCAAACTTGGCAGTCCGTGCAAAAAATTGCCCAAGACCATAACCTGCGTTCGGTTTATGACAAAGCGCTCTTAAACTCAGTTACGAATTTAATTGAACACCCCTTCCCTATTTTGGGAAGTTTTGATCCAAGCTATCTTGATCTACCTGAAGGTGTACTCATCACTGTGATGATTCACTACCAACGCTATTTCCCATTGCGAGATGCTCAAGGTAATCTTGCACCATATTTTGTGAGCATTTCAAACAACAAAGTTGAAGATGAATCTGTACTCAAAGAAGGTTATGAACAAGTCCTTAAGGGAAGGCTTTACGATGCGCTTTTTTTCTGGAAAGCCGACCGTCGCCGATCACTCTCACAACATGCTTGGGGTCTTTCAGGCATTCGTTTTGAAAAAGATTTAGGAACGATTGCTGACAAGGTTAGTCGAGTGTCTGAGAGTGCCAATCGCTTAGCTAATATTCTCAAGCTCTCAGACGAAGACACTTTACTATTACAATCTGCACTGCCAATATTTCGTGCGGACTTAAATACACAAATGGTTTATGAGCTGCCTGAACTTGAGGGTGTGATGGCAAAAGCCTACGCTTTAGAAGAAGGTATTCCGGGCGAAGTTGCAGATATTCTTGAACAAGGCATACGTCCACGCAGCAGCTCGAGCTGGCTCCCGACCTCCAAAGCAGCGGCAATTCTGGCAGTATGCGACAGGTTAGACACCCTACTTGGTTTCTTTGCCGTCGGCAAAAGACCAAGAGGCTCAGCCGACCCCTTTGGCTTAAGACGTGATGGCATAGCGGTAGCTCGTATCGTTAATAATCAAGGCTGGCAGATCACCCTAGAAGAACTTTGTCAGCTAGCTTCTGAAAGCTATCATGAAACTATTGCCATTAATGCTGAAACCCAACAAAAAGTCATTGATTTTATTTGGGAAAGAGTTCGAAGCCTACTCAGTGATGAAGACATTAGACCTGCCCTTGTGAGTGCAGCTATTGCAGATTCTCCACCCATTATCACCGCAGCACGTCGTAGTCACCTTTTAGAAACTTTAAGTAAACAAGAAGGCTTTAATGACTTATTAAATTTATATAAGCGAATAACCAATATCATCGCTGAGGTAGAAGACTTTCAAGACATCAATGCAAAACGCTTTGAAAACGATTATGAGCACGAACTCTTTACTGCCATTCACATCACTGAACAAGCAATAGAACACTTGTTTGAAACTGTTAATTACCAACTGCGTCCGTGGGATTTGGGGCAAGGTCCTGTGAATGCCCTAGAAAATCTAGAAGAAGATTTAGAGGCCATTGTTGCCATGAAAGCAGCGCTTGATGACTTCTTTGACAATGTAATGGTTAATGTAGACAATGACAGAATTAGGCGTAACCGTTTGTCACTCCTTGCTATGGCAAGGGCCGTCCTAAGCCAACTAGCTGAACTAGAGATGGTCGAAGGTATCGCTAGTATTGCTCAGACAACAGACAACCCTCAAAACTAACCAAAACGCTATACAGCTTGCTTTACAGCTTCCAACCTTAATGCTTCAATAATTGTACGCAATTCTTTTTCACGCAACTTCAGTGCTGCACGGTTCACAACAAACCTAGCACTAGACTCAAAAAGCACATCAACTTCGACAAGGTCATTGGCTTTCAACGTACTTCCTGTTTGCACAATGTCCACAACAGCGTCTGCTAAGCCAGTTAGGCAAGCAAGTTCCACCTGCCCCTTAAGGGGAATAACATCCGCACTGATGCGCTTCTCTTGCAAATATCGCAAGGTACTGTTCGGATACTTGCTAGCAACTCTAGTTATCTTTCCATCAAAGCCATTTACTGTGATTAAAGACATACGACAAGCTTGAAATTTTAAATCCACTGGCTCATAAACATTGCGACCTGATTCGAGCAAAACATCTTTACCAACAATACCGACATCAGCGACACCTAATTCAACATAGGTTGCTACATCGCTGTTTCGCATTTCTAGAATATTGGCATCTTCACAGTAATGGATGAGTGCACGTTTATCTGGGGAGCGCTCGAGCCTGAGTCCAGCTTTCCTCAACACCTCAATGCTTTCATCCATGATGCGTCCTTTAGGCAAGGCAATTGTAAGCTTCGCTTGTTCCATACTCACTCTTGCTCCAATAAATCTTGCTCTAGTAACTGCTCAAGTCGCTCTAAATCTTGACTCTCTTTAGCCACTTTCGACAATGCTTCAACACCTGTCTTTGACACCAAAAATGCAATCCCTCTATCTTTTGCTCGTTCAAGCAGCGTACCCAAATCTGTTTCAACAGCACGTTCTACGCTATAACCATGACGTCGTAAATAGGCTGCTTTAGTATCATCGGTACTTATAATTGTTGTCTGAAAGACATCATCTACCTGTGATTGTGCGCCCATAATTCTTTCTAAACCAAGTGCAAAACCAGCAGCTTCAGGCAGCAATATACCGTCATAGCGTCCACCACCCAAAATAGGTTGACCAAAGTCAAAAGTATAAGCTCTAAAGGTAAAGCCTGTGTAGTAGTCCTGTCGTCTTGCCATACCTAAGTCAATCAGCAATTCGCTACTATCATCAAATTCAGCAATAATAGCCTTTAGGCGCTCAATAATCGCTTGTGTTTCAGCCCAAGGACAGCGTTGGCTAGCAATCTCTAAGGTAGAGGTATCGCCGTACAAATCAATCACCTGTACTAGTGCTTGGTATAAATCAGGCGCTAGCGTATAGCGGTTTAAACGTTCTTGAAGTTCTTGAATCGCTTTACGGTCTATCGCGTCTGCTAGCTCTGTTCGGTCTTCGCTTGGAATATTTGCTAAATCAAAGAGCGTTGCTACAAAGGCAGGGTTGCCAATTTCAACACGAGGGGTTAGACCAACTTCTCGCAAAGATTCTTTGGCTAGATAGACTAATTCTGCATCTGCTTTGGCATTGCTTAAACCCACAAGCTCTACCCCAATCTGGCTAAACTCACGCGTTCTCGCTATGTCTGGGTTGACGGTTTGCCAGAGTTTACCATTGTACTGGAGGCGCAATGGGTGTGGGAAATCAGCATAGTGTACTTGCACCATGCGAGCTGTTGCGGTTGTGAAGTCTGAGCGCAAACTTAGTAGGTCATTATCTCGGTCGGTTAGTTTAAAGGATTGTTCTGCAATTGGGTGGGTACTGTCGTAGTGCTCGAGCACAGGAAAATCCACCTGCTGATAGCCCCAACTTGTATAGAGTCTAGTCAGTTTTTGAACAATATCGCTGCGCCTACGCAATGTTGCAGGCAAGGTATAGGTCGTACCATTAGGAGGCGCAAAATTCATAGCTGTTAGCTTATCCTAGAACTGTCCGTTAAGCATAAGTACAAATAGTTGTATGTAAAGCAAAAAGCACCCAAAGTACAACTACACCACACCACATTTGCCACCTAAAAAATATGGTTAAATGCTGCAAAAGAACTATTAAGGATTGGCAATCTAATAACATGAACAGTTAGATTTACAAATAAAGCATAATTCAAAATGACTTCCTTGAACTATGGGGTGTTTCTTGGATACGTCAATATCAAACTGTGCAACTTATTTGGAAGTCATTCCTAA
>CALGZD010000194.1 GCA_937934635.1 uncultured Deinococcales bacterium | reverse complement strand
TGGTTACCACGCCGTGCGTACGCTTAAAGATGGCAAACGAGATGTCATGATAGGTGTAGATAAACGAGGAACCTGCACCGTGCCACTTAGAGATACTTGGGAAAGTCATAAAGCAGTTGATTTGGAGCTTTACCAGCTTGCGAAGGTTCTGGCTGTTTAATATCACTGTTTAATCTGTTTAATCTGTTTAATCTAGCTGTTTAAGTCAGTATTCAAGTTTAAGCGGAATTGGTATTAAACGGTAATGCGAAAGTGTTTCTAATAAAGCGACAACTGATAATAAACTGATAATAAAAGAGTATGTTTTGGATGCTACACTCTAAAAAGCTTATGGGTACAGAATAGTATAGCTAATTCAGATTATTCACCCTTAGAGTTCCACTTGTTAAAGCACTAGCTACTGGCATCTTTTTTGCAACCACTATAAATCAAGCAACTACAGGTGTTCAAATCAGTGTAATCTAACAAATAACCTCTTCATTAAGCTTAGATTAAAGTTATTCCCATAGAGCAGAACTTAACTACAAAGACTTAAAATAGTCCTATACACCTAAAAAATATTATCTGGTTTTTAAAATTTAGTAGAGTGCTATTATTTTCTAAGAATCCCTATATTGCAACGTTTTTGAGGAAAGCATTCACAATTAGCCTTAACAAAAGAATGTGATTCCTCTACTGTATTTCAAAATTCAGTAACAATCTCTCAAATTCAAAATAATGTTTCGACGCTAAATCGGAATGACTATTTGTGACATAACTCTTATTTTCTTTTAATGTGAAACCATTAAGATATATTGAATAAACGTTCAGTTTTGTAGGAGGAGGTGGACATGCCCTGGTATCAGAGCACGTTGGATAGAAACTATTATTCTAGTCCAATCATAACAAACAACACACAAGGTCAAACAAAATTTAAGATTAGTTCTGCTGATGAAAACGCAGATGGTGGCTTGCGTGAAGCACTCAGAGAGTGCCCAACTGATAGCACAATCAAAATTAGCTTTGATAAAGCCATTAAAGCTATCCAATTGCGTGGACCTATCCGCATTAGCCAAGGAAGAAAAGTCTTATTCCACGCAGATAAACTAAGCTTAGTTCAGACAGGCTTAGGTGGCATTTTTGAAGTTGAAGAAGGCAGTGAGCTTTACGTTGTAGGTTTCAGCCTTGAAGGAGCAAAATCACAGAGCGCTTTGGTGAACTCTGGTAAGTTAATGCTCAAATCTTGCGTGGTGCAGTACAATGAACGTGGTGCAGTTCTGAATAAAGGTAAGTTGGAAGTGGAAAGTTGTCTTTTTTATAAAAATCACTCACCACTTGCTGGCGCTGCTATACGCCTAGAAAACAGCAACGCAAGCGCAATTATTAAAGACAGCAGCTTCAGCCGTAACAAATCTAGAGAAGTTGCTGGTGCAATATACTCTAAGGGCGATTTGCTTATTGAAGGTAGTGCTTTTACTGACAATACAGCTTCGCTAGAAGCACCAAAACATCAACACCTTTACTACGATGCTAGTCGCACACAGATTTTAAAATCACATATTTGATAGTAATAAATAATCTATAAATATTGAAACGCTTGGCAAAACCAAGCGTTTTTTATTTTGCTTCAAGAACGGTTGACCAGATTCCACCAGATTCCACCAGATTCCATGTATCGGCTTTTGTACTTCGTGGTAATGTTTAATCAATCTACTTTATGCTAATCCACACGAAATCGGAAACCTTCGATTTAATACCGAAGTGAATCATGGATGTCATAGTCACAAACATAGCAAAGTTTCGTAATTTGTGTGCCCTTCGGTTCTAAAGGCAACTTTTTCTGCTGATTGATTATGACTTTCTTCTTTCAGTTTAGTATAAGTTCCAAAGTATGGGTGCAGTTCATTCCTAAAGCTGTGATGAATCCGTGAAGTGTTCATGTCAAACTATCATTATGCGAGTACTGCTAGTAATTCTTTTATTATTTACAGGTCTTGTGCAACTTAGTTTTGCCCAAGCTGATTTAAAAGGTAAAACCGCACCAGCCTTCAAGGTAGACGGTGAATGGTTCAATTCAGAAGCTTTCGAACTCAAAGACCTTGAAGCTAAAGTCACAATGGTGAACTTTTGGGTCTTTTCTTGCTATAACTGCTACCGCAGCATTGACCGTATGAGTGAGCTATACGAGACTTATAAAGATTATGGGTTTGAAATCGTTGGTGTTCACACACCAGAATTTGAATCAGATAAACCTGCTGAAAATGTCGCTGAAAACATCATTAAACGTGGGGTAACTTGGCCTGTATTTCAGGACAATGAATGGCGAACTTGGCGTGCTTATGGCAACCGTTACTGGCCAGCTTTTTACTTGGTTGATAGAGAAGGCGTGGTGCAGTACCAACACTTTGGCGAGATTTCTGACCTTTACCCGCAGGGGTATGAACCTTTAAAAAATAAGCTTGAAGAAATGCTTGGTGTGACGGCTCAAGATATTGCTAGTGGTGTTGCTAAAACTGTAAGTAGTGAAGCTCAAGAAGCTCAAGTTATAGAAGAAACTACTGCAAGTGATGTTGAGCAAATTCGTGCTGTTCAGGATATAAGTACAACTGATAATACTGTTGATGTGGTTTTAAACTTCCAAATACCTGATGGAATAGTTGTGAATCGCAACGAAGAGGTACAGCCAAAGGTATGGCTCGAGCTCCCCTCTGGTTCAAACATAGCCATGGATAACTTAGTAGGCACACAATGGGAAGAAAAACCAGATGTCTACTGGTCTAGCGTAGAACCTGCAACATGGGTACTTGACCGTCCAGATGAAGGCATGAACGTAAAGATAAAGGCTGAACTTGGGCTTTGTGATGTGGGAACAGGCTTTTGTTATATCAAAGATTATAGCTATACAAGGTTGATTGATAGCTTCAGTGATGAGATGGTTGAAGTTAACTTACGAATCAGAAAAGAAATTTTCTAGGCTTTAGTATCTTTAAGCTTCTATATCTTTAAACCCCTGTATTTTTAAGCGTCAGTATCCTTTGTTACATTAGGCACAAGTAGCTTCCTACCCAAGCCTACAAAAACTTCATCTCGCTCAATATCACGCATAAGCGTTAACCAGCCTTCAGCATGTGCTTCTTTAACACCTTTTTTGAAGCGCTTTTTACTTGGACCAAAGGATTCTTTAAAAGCTCTATAAACAGTATTGATTGTGCTTGCTTTTGCTTCAGTCAACAAAAAGTTGATAAGCCACATGGTTTCTTCTGAAAGATGGTCGGGTAAATCATTGAGAAATTCACTATACACAGATCCTTCAATACCTGTAACCCTGAGTAAGTCATCAACATTTGTCAGATAAATGTTTGTATCAGCAGAAGTATCTTCTAGGTGTTCTAAAGCTGTTTCATTATTGTTTGTACTGTCATTTGCGCTATCATTTGCGCTATCATTTACACTGCCTGCTTCAGTCATATTATGGACATTGCGGGTATTGGAGGTAAGCTCTTCTTCTTGTAGTTGTTCAGTTTGAGCTTGCTTACGCTTTTTGCCACGTTGTTTTTTACGTTGCTGACTAGAATTAGCATCGCTATTATCGGTGTTTTGCACGTCGCTATTCTGAGGCATGATATTGAGCGTTGTTGATACCGTTGGCGAAAAATCTTCGAGTGAACTCTGTACATTATCTACGGTATCTGCATTCACAGTATCCGATGTCAATACAGAAGTAGCTATATCGCTATCTGTAAAGGTCGGTTTATCAACCACAATGTCCTCAAGCCCAGATTCAATCGTTTCATAGATGATGCCTGAAGTAGGAAAACTCTTTTTGAAGAACTTTGGACCAAAAAGAAACAGCAGGATACTACTGAGCAACACACCACCCAAGCTAGGGTGCAAGTAACGCCAAAAACTATCAAAATTCAAAGGCAAGCCTTGCCAGAGTAAATAGGCAAAACCAGCACTAAAGAAAATTAATGCATAAGCTAACAGGACATTAAATGCTCCTGCCCATCTACTTTGGTAACTACTAGGAACAATAGCCAGCCAACCCAAGATGCAGAGCTCGAGCACAAGCAATAACTCCATATAACTTGGCATACCTAAAGCATGAATCGGTGAAAAAAGAATCCCAGCCACCAAACCTGCACTAGGTCCATACGCTAATGCAAATATGTAAAGCGGTAAACGGCTAATACCTGCTAAAGGCCAAGTATGTCCCCACAAACTAAAACCACTTCCCGAATCGGTAGCAGTAGCCCCTAAAGCAGGTGTCTCAGGCAACAAAGCAACAATGCGCTCACTAAAAAAAGCTTGTACTGATTCAGGGAACCAAGCAGGTGGCGATTGAAAGGGCAAGCCTAAAAGGGCATAACGCACAAGCAATAGTAGTGTTGCCAGCGCAAGCGCTAGGGCTAGATGAGTCCAGCCAATACGACTAAAAAAAATCTTGAAATCTCTACGTAAAATCCCAACAATTAGCGAAACCAATAACAGTAGTACCGCCGCAAACAAACAGAAGCTGAGTAAAGGATTACTTTGTATTACTTGCACGCTACGTAGTGTAGCACGACTTTCTATAACCTGTCTGTTGAATAATCAAAAACATCAGGGCGATTAACTTGTAACAGGAGAATTAAGTAAAAGTCGTATGACTGCAAATTTCTTGAAGGCTCTATATATGTGTCTTTTGCGTCTAGAACGCACTTTCTGTGCATTGAGGATTTGAGATTATAATCCGATACTGCACAAGCTGCTATAGTTCTGAGTTTTCATAATATTTGCGTCTGTGACAGTACTCTCGATGTTTTCATTCACGCCTACATAGTACGCTTTATACAGGGTCATACGTTTTTTATTGGACTCTCTGTAACAGCGTTTTGTTCGATCTTTCTTTGGAGTGATGATACACTTCCACCAAAAACTTGTAGTATGACAAGCTCTTCCACAATTAACTGACCTAAGTCAGTTAATCGGCGAGCTTCGTAACGAGTAGGAACGAACTCATTGAGTATAGGTCAATATATTTAGCTTTTTGGTAAAAAGGGTCTGAAATGATATTTCAAGTTCAATAGTATCGATATACTAAATTTGCACAGCTCTAAAAGAACACACTATAAAGGAGAATACTATGCGTATGCGCTACAGAAATGTTCCAAGATACTTAC
>CALGZD010000193.1 GCA_937934635.1 uncultured Deinococcales bacterium | reverse complement strand
TACAGTGCTAGAACCTTCATTTCTACAAAAAACTGTTGGAACGCTGTTCACGCTTTTTTTGCTTATGTGTCAATTACTAGGTGCTATCGGTATTTTGATAGTTAATCGAGACTCACTTGGACGCTTTGGGCGTTTTTCGGTTCGAGTTTGGATATTCTTTGCAGCCCTTGGTGTTTTGTCAGTTTTTATTCCTATGGTTGCCTCCGCTGTTAATTTTATGGACAACTCTGTTAATCAAGGGCTGACGTATGGTGTTGACATTGCTAATGAGAGCATTGCAACCGAATATCCTATGGTGATTGAAGCTTTTGAACTGTTGCAAACTGCGGATATCCCACAAAGTTACTTCGTAAGAGTCTATGGTATTTTGATAGTTACAACCTTGCTAGTTTATGCTTTTCTAGCTTTTATGGCAATAAAAATGTGGCGAGATGCAAAGAAGTTTCGTTACTCCTGAGCATATGTAGTTCTAATAATGTTGTCTTACATACTATAATTGTTGGTCAGTTGTTAACTGTTAAGGGTGTATCCGCAAACTAGATACTGATTGAGTCAGCGTGTTTTCAAACGAAGTGTAATGAACAGTTTTTTTGTTCATTCATAAACCGCTAAGGTGCAACATTGTAAGAAATATTCTTCAAACTAGCTTTAGCTTGGTATCCAATACTTGCTATCCAATACAAGGATGCATCCGTAATGTTAAGGCTTCCATGAATCCTAACTTTGAATAATGATATGCTCGCTTCCATGGTATGCAGCATTCAGTATTTAGCAAATAAAAAAATATCTTCTTTGTGTTTAGTTGTAACTTGCTTATTTCTAGTCAATGTTTTCGTTAATGTCGTGTCTGCACAAAACTTCGCAGTTTCTGTAGATGTGCATCAAGATGATGTTTGGCAAGTTGAACCTGCTTTGACAGTAAGCAATGTAAATTTTGAAAATGATATCTTTCCTGCAAAGATGGACTTTCGAGTTGCCTTTGCAGATTATGAGCGGTTAGAACTTTCAGCGCATTTAAGAAGTAATCTGGCTTTTGGACCTCTTGGCAATGTGCGACTTTTGGCAAAGACCGAATTAGACACGTCTGGGCGTTACGATGTAGCCATTAGCGGAGAAGGTGTAGCAGCATCGGCAGGTGCTTTGCGGTTAAGTGCTGCTGTCTATAATGTGAATCTTGGTTATTTCAAGGCTCTGGACTTTTATCAAAATCCAATTCGTCCTCGCTTCCTTTTTTCTGCTGACCAACCTAGTAATGTAGTTGAACTTGGCGTAGGTGGTTTATATCGTTTTAATCGGACGACCGTTTTGGAGCTTGACCCACATTTTTCTTGGATTGATGGACAGTTTGGAATCTATGGTAGCACTGCAATAGTTCTTCGAAGATTGATCGATACAGATGATATTGCAATTCGCTTACAAGGAGCTTCATTGCCAGTAGAGCATCTTATTCAGATAGATAGTGAAGGTGCTGACTACAGTGTTGATTACAGTGCTAATGCTGACTACAACGAAAGTTATTTAGCTCTAGGTGTTGAGTACAAACTCAATAGGCGAACACTGCCTAATTTGCGAAGTTCACTTTGGTTAGGATTTCAGACAGATAATGGTGAGTTGTTGTTTGCGCCAGGGGTTAATGTTGCGATGTCGCAGTCACTCAGAGAGCTTCCTTTAAATTACTCAATTGCAGTTGCTTTAGAACCTTACAGAATAGATGGTCTTAAGTATCATGGACATGTTGAGATTGAGTATGACATTGATGATGCTAGTAGCATGGGTGTTTCTGTGGCTCGAGCCCCATGGGGTGAGCTCACTAATTCTATATTGATTACGACTACGTACAACAACAGCTTTTAAGCTGAGTAGTGTTCATAAAAACGTTCAGCACGTTTTGCTAGAGAGAGGTGTTTAGCAGCTTTAGCTTGTTCAATAGCTTTTTGAAAGTTCTCAGGTGTTTGATTGGTGATGGCAAGTGAGAGTTGGGCTCGAGCCCCAAGTAAAGCCTGTTCTTCGGGGGAGAGGGTGTTGGCTCGAGCTAATGCTCTTTCAGCCAATTCATTTGCTTTTCTAGGATTACCCCAAAGCCAATGCGCATGAGCTAGACCTGCTAAGGGAAGTACGGTGAGTTTAGTAGTGTCGTTTTCAGTAAATAGTTCGCTTATGCCAAGTGCTTTGCCAAATGATTCGATGGCAGATTGAATATCAGGATGTTGTTCAAGGTTATTATTTTTAAAAGTATTTATATCGATTATTGTCTCACCTTTAGTCACTAGAGCTGAAATTGTTAGTAAGGCATCTCGTTGTTCTTTTGCAAGCTTGATGAGTTCATCGCAGTGTTGAATACAGCTTGAATAGCTTTCTATATAAAGCTGAGCATTGGCAAGTTGTAGTTGTGCATAGCCGTCTGCATCTTGAGAATAGAAGCTAGATAACTGTTCACGAGCTTTATCAGGATATCCAGAACGAATTAAATCTCTTGCAGATAAAATTTTTTCTTCGATGGTTTTTGTGCTCATAGTTATTACAAAACAGTTTAGTTTAAATTAAAGTTATGTCTTAAGGTAATATTTTACCAACCCAGCTACTAGCCTGAGTAGGTTGGTTATTGACACGGATTTCCCAGTGAAGGTGTGGACCTGTAGATAAACCTGTGCTGCCAACTTTACCAATCAGGTCACCTTTTTTCACACGCTGACCTTCTCGGACAAGCAGACCTTCAGCTTGATGGAAATATAAGCTCTGTACACCGCCACCATGATCAATCATGATGAAACCGCCTTTGATTGGATAGTAGCCAGATACCATGATTACACCATCATTAGTAGCACGAATGGCAGTACCTTCTGCTGCCATGATGTCAGTGCCAGTATGAAAGGCTATGTCGCCACCTACGCCATATTGTCTAGGAATACCAAAGTCACTACTCGTAGTGCCATCAATTGGAGAGATAAAATCTTCAGCCCAAAGCGGTGTCGCTTTGTTTAGTGAATTATCTATAGCAGTGGCTACCACATCAGCTTCTAAAAGTTGATTTTCAAGATTACGAAGACTTAAGAGGTCTGCGGGTAAATTGATGTTTTGTAAGGTCTGACTTTTGCTCATCAGACGAACAACCTGTTCACTTTTACTAACACGACCAAAAGCGTCGCTCATGCTGACTTCGATTGGATACTCACCTGCGTTTTTACCTAGAGGAATTACTGCTAGTGCAGTTGCAAGTGGTGTTGAAGCAAAACTATTGTCAAATACAGTTAACTCTTCACCGAGGAACTTTGCTTCGATTGAGCCTGCATTCACACCGTAAAGATTTGGTGGTAAGGCTATATTGATGCTAAAAGCTTCACCAGGCAGTACTTCAGTTGGTGCTTGTATTAAAGGAGAAACGGCTGGTAATCCTGCTAAGCTATAGTTGTAGACTGCTTGATTGCCATTTCTGTCTTTTGCGAGAACTTCAATCGCATTTTGACCAGAGAGTGCATCAAGAGGGATGTCAAATTTACGAGATACTTTTTTAAGCTCAGTTTCTCCATAGCTTAGGGAGAATTCAGTGACTTCGTTGCTTTGCAAGCTTAGTGTGAATGGGTCGGTTGCAGGTAAACGCCATGTATTCGTATCAAAGGTTTGAACAATGTTGCCTAAATAGTAGACATCTGATGATACTATAGGTGCATCTTGGTCATTTTGTGATTTTGCAATCAGCCAACCAAACACACATACACCAACAAGGAGTACTAGGAGTAGGAGGGTTCGCATGATTTAACCTTCCTTGCTAGTTATGAAAGGTAGATTACGGTAAATATGATCAACATCGAGACCGTAGCCATAGACAAAGGCATCATCAATCTCAAAGCCTGTATAGTCAATAGCCACTTCTACTTTTCTACGTGATGGTTTGGAAAGTAGTGAGGCGACTTTCACAGAAGCTGGTTCACGCATCTTGAAGTAGTTCAGTAGATACTGCATAGTTAGGCCAGTATCTACTATGTCTTCTATAATTAGGACATCTTTCTTTTTGACTGAACTTGCAAGGTCTTTTGTAAGACGCACTTCACCGCTACTTTCAGTTCTTGAACCGTAGCTAGAGATTCCTATGAAGTCTATAGATAGGGGAAGTTCTATTTGCCTCACTAAGTCAGCAGTGAAAATAAAAGCACCATTGAGAACACTTACAAGGTGGAGATTCTTCCCTGCATAATCTTCTGTAATTTGCCTGCCTAGTTCGGCAATTCTTTCATCAATCATGGTTTGACTAAGTTGCACCAAACCATTTCCTTCTTTAAAAAAGCTTTCGCTCATTGTTATACACGCTCATTTCAAACATATTAAATACAAATAATAAATATAAAGCTGGAATCGTCAGTAAATTGAGCTTAACACGATTTTGATAGCACTTTACTGTCATTTTACCCATCTACCTAAGCTTAATCCCTTATCTCTTCAAGCTTTAGCAATTTCTATAAAATCAGCTTAATACTCTTTTGAAGGCAATCGGAGTAAAGCAGTTATGAAGTTGAATGGTGTCTAGATTTTTGCGTTATTCAAGTATGTACTGCGATTGCAACAAGCTTCGTTCATTTTGGGGTAAGTACGCTAGACTTCACTATCTGGATTTTACTAAGAGTGCATCCGTAAATTGAAGGTTTCCGATTTCGTGTGTATTATTTTAAGGCAAACTGATTAAATCAAGGATTACACAAGTCGATATACGAAATCTGGTAAACCGTTGGTAAATTGGATGTTGATGAAGGTAGCGTGTTTTCAAACGAAGTGTAATGAACAGCTTTTTTGTTCATTCATTAACCACCACTTGCCTAAACCGCGACTTACCTGAACCGCCACTTGCCTAACTAAACCGCCACTTGCCTAACTAAACCGCCACCTAGAAAAAGGGTGTAACGTTTCAAGGAATACCTTAAAGCCAGATTTAGCTTGATATCTGATACATGATATCGAATACATGGCATCCAATACATAGATGCACCTCTTCACTAGACTTAACTAGACTTCACTATGGATTTATTGTCATGACTGCTAAGCTATTAGCTATGGATGCAAGTGAAAAACAATATGTACTTAATACTTTGGCTGGAGACTCATGGCGTTTATTTCGCATCATGGGTGAATTTGTTCAAGGCTTTGAAGAATTAGCTGACGTAAAGAAAGCCGTTACGATTTTTGGTTCTGCAAGATTTAGCGAAGAGGACGAGAATTTTCAAAAAGCTGAGGCGTTAGCAGCAAATTTGGCACGTTGTGGTTTTACTGTCGTTACAGGTGGTGGACCAGGCGTAATGGAAGCAGCCAACAAAGGTGCTTATGAAGCAAAAGGTCGTAGTGTGGGCATCAGCATTGATTTGCCTTTTGAGACAGGTCCTAACCCATACCAGACAGATGTATTGATGATGCGCTATTTCTTTGTTCGTAAAGTTATGCTTTTAAAATACTCAACTGCAATTGTTGTGTTTCCCGGTGGTTTTGGAACGCTGGATGAATTTTTTGAGGCCATAACCTTAATTCAAACCAAGAAAATTAAACCTGTACCAATTTACTTGGTCGATACTTCTTATTGGCAAGGACTACTTGATTGGATTAAAGATACTTTGTTGGCTCGAGGCGCGATTTCTGAGAGTAATTTGAACCTTTATAAAGTGGTAGATGATATTGATTGTATTCCTGATGAAATCGATGAATATTACCAAAGTGAGCAACACGGTGGCTTTGTTGTTCCAAGTCTGAATGATGATGATTAAGCCTGCCCAGATTGAGCATGTCTAATGACACGTAATTATTTTGGAAGCTTTTTTAAGGTAAGTTATTTACAACTCTAAGAGGGTTGTGATGGAACGATTGCAAACAAAAGCAGCTATTGATAAAAGCTGGTATAAAAAACCTAAAAATGCAAAATTGCGTACCTCTGCTGGTGGTGTCATTGTCAGGGCATCAAAAAAGCATATATGGGTAGCGCTGGCTCGAGGCATTCGGCAGCCAGACTACATACTGCCAAAGGGTGGGATTGAAAAAGGGGAGACGCTTGAGCAAGCAGCAAGGCGAGAAATTGAGGAAGAAGCAGGCTTCAAAGAGCTATACCTTTTGGCTTCTCTGGGAGAGTTGGAACGTTTTACCTACGATAAGCGCTACTGGGTCACTACGCACTATTTTTTATTTTTAACAAACGAGAAAAAAGTGCGTCCTACTGAAGAAAAACGTCATGGCAAGCCACACTGGTTTAAGTTGCATGACTTGCCAGATAATTTTTTTTGGCCTGAGCAGAAAAAGCTTGTCAAAAAGAATATTGACTTAATTGAATCTTTTGTAAAAACAGATAAATAAACAGGTTTACTTGCTACTCAACATGTGCCACGGTGGTGGATTTCGAAGGAATTCCTTCCAAGCATCTCGTTTTAGTTCCATGTATATATCTTCACGACCCCGATAGTTTTTGACGCGTTTTGTCTCTACGAAGCCAATGCGCTTAAAACTTCTTTGGGCACGTAGATTATCACCGTAAGTGTTCAGCTTCACTCGTCTTAGATTGAGCGTATCAAAGGCATGACAAAGCAAGGCATAGATGGCTTCAGGACCATATCCTTTACTCCAAAAAGCCTTTTCACCGATGATAATGCCAAGCGTGGCATCTTGCCTATTCATATCGTAAAGCTCAATTGTACCGATATATTCAGGAAACTGTTGATAGTAAAAGGATGTTTGAATGTTTTTTAGGTTTAGAGCTTGCTTTAAATATAGGTTTAGATCATTGTTTGCTTGTAAGCCAACTGCATTATTTTGATTTACTTTTGTTTTGGATTGTTCACCGCTTGT
>CALGZD010000192.1 GCA_937934635.1 uncultured Deinococcales bacterium | reverse complement strand
TCACTGCAACAGCAGTGAATCGTGTAACTGCTATAGCTACAACGATAAGAAATAAAAAATCAGTTGAATCAAAAGACTCAACTGATAATTGAAAACGTTTCAAGATTATTGTTTACATTTATATAGGTTGCATGACGTTTGCACAGCGATTGCACCAGACTGAACTTACACCCACTAACACCGTTATTTTCCGCTTACATTTTTTGCACTGATACTTGGTTTCAGGTGCATTTTGATTAGGTGGTGTTTTTTTTACAGCAGTTCTTTTAGTAGCAGTTCTTTTAGTAGCAGTTTTTTTTACAGCTGCTTTCTTTGTAGAAGCTTTTTTGCTTGATGCTTTTTTTACAGATGCCTTTCTGGCGGGTGCTTTTCTAGTAGCACTTTTGCTAGAAGTTTTCACCCCCATCGCTTAATTGACATCTCTATAAAAGGTATTGATAAGCTCACCACGAAGTAGACCTTGGTAAACACCATTGATAACAACTTCACTTGCTGGAACACTCACTGTAGGAAAATCTTGGTTATGTGGACGTAAGACAAGCTCATCTTTGCCTTTACCACTTTCCCATTCGACATATTTTAGTGTTGTGCTTTGTGAATCGCTTACATACACAGCGCAGATTTCACCTGAACGACGTGGTTGTTGTTTTTGTAAAATAACAACATCACTGTCTTGAATTAAATCAGACATAGACTCACCGTCTACACGTAGTGCGAAAGAGTCTTGACTGACACCACCGTAGAGTGCCAAAAAGCCTTCAGGCTCTTGTAGGCGATCTTCTAAGCTACCTGCGGTAATCGAACCAAGAATCGGAATACCTAAACGCAAGATGCGTACGATTGGCGTACGACCACGACCACGGCTTTCAAAAGAAAGATAGCCTTTTTTGGCCAGTGCTTTTAGGTGCTGTTGCAGAGTCATGTAGGTGATACCAATTTCTCTAGCTAGGTCAGAGAGGTTAGGCATCTCACCTGAACGCATGAAAAGCTCTGTCAAACGTTCGTAAATTTTTCGTTGCATTGTGGATGGTTTTTCCATAATCTAGAACCGTCCCTTTGTTTGATTTTAAATATCCTTAAAAACTTAGGTAACCTTAAAAAGTAGGTAACCTTAAAAAGTAAGCCTTAAATATTAAGGTTTTGAATAGTATATTCGTATAGCAAGGGATTTGTCAAATTTTTTAAGGTATTGTTTTTAAAAATGTAGGAAAGGTCACGCTAAGTGGGTAGCACACAGTATGCGTAAACCTAGCAACAACTATATAAAGCGATAGCTTCGGCAGAAATTCCATGTCGATTTTTTAAGCTACTGATCTAAGGTTTGGGTCGTTTAATAATGAACAGGGATGATGAATTCCCCGAGGCTTGCCTCGCAAACAAACCAAATCGACGTATGGCTTGCCAGACAAAATTTCCTTGTGATACCCCGTCGGCTTGCCGTGGGGTTCGTTCATTTTTACGGTGATATTTCTATTTGGAAAGATTTCTATTTGGAAAGATTGTTATTCTTGGTAGCTTCTGTGGTTTAGCCTTATAACCCATGGCTTCTGTCGTAGCCATTTAGTTTTGCTTGATTCCAGTCTTTAAGGCTATTATCTTCTGGTTTAAAAACTTCAACCAAAAGTGGGTGACAGGCAGCGACATCGCTTGAATGTTCTGCCGAACAATCTCCTCCTGGGCAAGCACTTAAGCCTCCGAGTAAATCAATCTCAGCAAAAAATTCGATATAGTCATCTGGTCTTACTGGACTTGCTTTCATAAAGTATTGTCCTGTATCTCTTGTAAAGCCTGTACACATAAAGACATTCAGTACGTCGTGTACATAGCCTTCTGCCTCAGTGATTGATAAACCTGAATGTTCAGCAAGTGCTCTTGTTAAATTTGAGTGGCAGCAGTAGTGGTACTGTCCAGCATCGTTTAGTAAGTTATTGGTGTATGGGTCGCAGCGTGTTCCTATGACATCGTGAACTGAACCGCCGTAGTCATCAAAGCCGTACCAATCGAGTGTGTCTTTGACTATTGTTGCCATTGGGCGCATTGCTGGGAATGATGACCATAGTCTGTCACCTGTACTTAAGTGTGTGCCGTGTAGTGCTCTGGTTTTACCGCTATAGAAGCGTTCGGATAGGTCATTGGCATTCCAGAGATTTAAATCGCCCACTTGTGGCCCTTCAACAGAGGTGATACGGAAAAAGTGACCAGCGGGAACAGAAAAGCACTGGGCAGAGCGAGGTTGAATGAGGACTTCGTCGATTTTTGTTGTGTGGGCTCGAGCCTCCCAATACATCTCCATATCGGGCTTGGGTAGGGTATCAATCGGATAACAAATAACAGGCTTAATAGCCTTACGTTCTTCGGCATCTTGTGGCGCAGTTGTTTGTGGTTGTTGTAGTTTCATTTCTACAAGAATAGCATCTTGCTAGATTGATAATTTGGTTAGTACTTTTGGATGAGATGAAAGCTTATAGCTCACGTTAGACTTGTACTTACGAATGAGTTCGAAATGCAAACCTTAACTTATGATTAATTGTCATCTATCTTAAGAAAGGTTTTAGTAGCTTTCTCATCAAATTCCGCTATCTAATTTAGGAAGAAGGTATGTAGGTGTTGTCTCCACAATCAATCAGCATCTATATATTCCGTAATAGCAGTTAGTAGTTATCTCTGCTAAATAATCCTAGTCAATATTAATTAACTGTGATGTGGATGACCTAAGAAAGATGTATCTGCTTTAAGATACTACTAGGGTGTATGGCTTTAGATTAATTTCAGATATAAATAGTCCTAATACAGTTAGAGTTACTATCTAGAAGTAGCAGTAATACCTATAACTAGCGGTAATACCTATAAGTAGCAGTAATACCTATGGAGGTTTTTTGGTTATGGCTTTAAAAAGCTTGCGAAATCTTATGTTTCTAGTTAGCTTGTTTTGTCTTTTGATGACACAAGCATTTGCACAGAGTTCTAGTCTTTCTAGTGATGATTTGATGACACTAGCACCAGCCGAGGCAATTGTTGCTTTGTCGCTTGATTCTAAAAACTTTTCTGCCGAAAGTTTGATGGCAGACTTAAAAGCTTTGGATTGGGAAAAAGCAGATGCGACTTTGCAAAAGCTGATTACCCTTGCAGAGGAATCAGGGGCTTTAGAGGAACTTCTCTATGAAGTTGATGGTGATGCTCTTGAAATTTACGACGGTCTCAGAGGCTTTTTAAATGGTGAAGGTCCAGCTTATGCGGAGATGATTGAGGCTTGTCCTGCACTTGCTGATACTGACATGACAGCCTTTACACCACTGGGTAGTGAAGCAGTTTTGACTGTTGGTTTTGGTGTAGCGGGTCCAGCGATTACTGCTATAACCAGACTGAGTGAAGATCAAGCAAGCACTGCCTTTGAAGTGCAACAAGCTTTTCTTGACTGTGCTCGAGCTGAGGCAAGCGAAGACGGTACTGAAGATAGTGTGACTGTTCTGGACGAAGGTGGCGTAAGTCTTTACGTTGTGGGTGATGGCGGTGATATGCCTGTGATTATTGGGTCTAACAGCGGTGTTTTCTTCCTAAGCTCTGATCCAAACGATGCCCGTACTGTAGCCCGTTTAAGTAATGGTTCTGATGAAGCAAGTCTTGCAGATTCAGCCCTTTTTGAACGTGGTAACGGCAAGATTAGCACTGATGGACTGCGTTATGCAGTAGATTTCGCAGGCATTGCGGATATTGTCTCTGATTTTAGAGACTTAGTTGTTGAGGGTGATCCAGCACTTAGCATCTTGTTTGACCGTGGCATGGCTGTGCTTAGAACTTTAGGTACAAGCGTTGGTAGTGTCAGTCAGTCTAGCGAAGGTGTGTTGTCTCAATCTCTTATCGCAGCTAATCCAGAAGGTGGCGACCCAGAGCTTGCAAAATTGATGCTTTGCACAGACTGCTCCGTGAGTGTTCCTGCCTTAGCACCTGTGGATAGCGTGTCGGTTAGCTCTCAGCATATTGCGATTGCTGAATTCCTTGAGTATTTACAAACTTGGATTGATGACCTAGAAGATATGATTGGTCCAATGAATGTGCAAGAGTTCTTGGCAGGACAGTTTGGTGTGGACCTTGATGTGCTCTTGTTCAACTGGTTAGGTAGCGAAATGCACACCATTACTATGGAAGTGCCAAGTCAAAAATTATCTACGCTTGTTTATCAACCAGCGCAAGCTATCATTTTCCCGATTGAAAGTGTCGAAGCTGCTGAAGAAGCTGCTGCAAATTTCCAACAGCTCTGGCCTATGGTTCGTGGCATGATGGACTTGATTCCTCAAGAGGAATTTCCAGTCGATATGCTTGATTATGTTGCAACCTCTGAAGAGAGCTACAACGGTGTTGACTATACACGTTATCGTATGAGTGCCAATGTTGATGTTGCAGTTACCTACCTTGGGAATAACCTAGTGACTGCATCGCCAAGCTATGCAATTGAAAAAATTATTGATGTTTCACTTGGCAACATTGAAAATATAACTGCGAATCCAGACTATGGCACAATCGTAAGTTCATCTGTTGGAACGCCCCTTGTTTCTACCCCAATGCGTGGCTATGTAGATACGCCTGTTTTTGTGGACGGTTTTGCAGAATTGATAGCTTTGTTTAGTCAACCAGCCGCTTTCTTTGTAAAGAGTGCCATTGATGGTGCTTTCCTTGCAGAAGGTGAATTTACTATGGACCCTTCTATCTTGGAAGGTGCGACATCATTTTTTGATGAAGACCTAAGCAGCATTTCAGCGACAGAGCTCGAGCTCAACTCGCTTGCACCAACAACATTAACAGAGAGCCTA
>CALGZD010000191.1 GCA_937934635.1 uncultured Deinococcales bacterium | reverse complement strand
TTTTGAATCTTCTACACTAGCAGCTTTAGTGACAGTATCTTGCTCTAAATCAACAGCAACAGAAGGTGAAGAGGAATCAATATTAAAACCATCTCCGCTAAAATCTAAACCAGAAACATCAAAACCTGTTGTAGTTTCACTTTCTTCTTCCTCAGGCTCTACAAAAATACTTTCAATAGCCTGCTCTTCTAAATCTGGACTTGTCTCAGTCTCACCTACAGCTTGACTGGTAAAATCAAAATCACTAACTTTATCTTCTACTTGCTCTGGCACTTTAGTAGTGGGAACAGGTGCAATATCTGAAAGAAGGTCGTCTAAGATATTTACATCTACCTGAGTAGCTAAATCAAAATCATTAGTTACATCACTAGATGTCTGACCCTCTAAATCAACAACATCTATATTGATATCCTGTACATCATCAAAAGCAAATTTGTGTTCTATTGTATCTAATGTATCTAAGCCTGTGATTTCTGTTTCATGAGCCTCTGAACTAGCCTTTACTTTTGCTATATCAGAATCGTCAGAATTTAGTAAAAACAAATTTTCTGTGTCTTCCAGATGCTTATCTTGACTATCCAGCCCAGATTCACTTTCTATTTCAACATCTAACTCAGGCATTGCAGCTTTAGTTGAAGGTATAGTGTCAATCTTATTACTGCCAATTTCGCTAGTGCCAATTTCGTTATTTTTAGCATCAGTTGACCCAGAATTTAACTCAGGATTTACCCCAGAATCATTCTTCAATACACTCATTGCTTTAGCTAAACGCTCTTGTGTACTGTTTACATTCTCTGATTTAACTTCACTACCAGATTCTGCTACTGTTTCCCTATCAGATATTTTCGTATCAGAGTCACCACTCAAGACAATGTCTTCTGAATCAATCTCACTACCAGAATCAACCTGTATGGCAGAATCAACCTGTATGGCAGAATCAATCTCACTACCAGAATCAACCTGCATGGCAGAATCAACCTGTATAGCAGATTTAACCTCATTTTGAGGCAATAAGTTATCAAGCAAAGCTGGCTGTGCATCTGCAATGGTTTGTTTTAAATTGATAACCGTTGGATGTTTAACTTTAGAAGTTTCAAGAAAAAGACTGCCCAGTTCTTTAGTAATATCTTCGGGTAGTGGACGCTCTCTTGCATCTTGCTGAATACAACGCTTCAACAGATTAATAACAGCTTTTGGAACTGACTTTGGCACAAAAACACTGACTGTTTTCGCCCAACTGTAAACATCACCAGCAATGCTTTGCTGTGCCTCAGGTTGCTGTGCCTCAGGCGCACTAAAACGATTTGAAAGAAGTTCCCAACGTATGCCATAGCCTTCAATCAAGTACTTTGAACCATCAAAGAGGATACGCTCAGGACGAATATCGCCATGAATAACACCTGCGCTGCTTGCATCTTCTAGTGCTTGAGCTGTGTCTAAGAGGAACTGCTCGAGCTGTGAATCGTCCAAGCGACCTTTTAAAACTTTTCGCTCAGGTGGAATAGCAGTAACAACATGTGTCATCCCAGATGAATACTTCATATTCAAAATATCTGGAATATTGTCAGAAAGAAGCTGCCCTGCATTTTCTAAAGGCTCATTTTGAGAGCGGTAGTAGAAAACAGGTTCGTTGGATAACATATCCAATCCCTGATACGTAGAAACTGCACCTTGTGTACCTAATAATTCTTGTATTTTGTAGCGTGACGCTTGCACAATAATAATGCCCCGTTGCCCTAAAGTAATTCCATAATTGCGGATATAGTTTCAGGCATGATGAAAATTGCCTTAACATCAACCCTAAATTCAGCAAATAAAAGTGGAATCTGTGTTCTTGTGAAAGGTAGTTAAAAGCTGTTACTGTGCTTCCTATAAAGATTTGCACTACTCTATATGGATGTGCAACGTCGTGCCGAGACAACTTCATGATGATATGTTCATAAAGTGACCTTTGGCACCTTCATTAGGAGAAAGCTGTCAAGCTATTTGTCAAGCTAGGAGTACCAATTCATGTCAATAGAACAAGACATCATTCAAGCCTTAAAACAAATCAACCATCCAGAAATGCAACAAGATATCGTCGATCTTGGCATGATAAATAAGATAGATAATCTTGGGGGGAGCGTTGTCATAACCGTTGACCTTATGACACCAAACTCTCCTGCTCAAGCTGCCTTAGAAGCTGACATAAAACAAGTAGTTGGGCAGTTAAACCAAGTAGGTAGCGTTGATGTTAACTTCATTTGTAACGTGCGCCCCGCCCAAAAAGATGCCCTTCCTGACGTCAAAAATGTAATTGCGGTAGCAGCAGGTAAAGGTGGCGTAGGAAAATCAACGGTATCTGCCAACTTGGCTGCCAGCCTTGCTCTAGAAGGTGCTAGCGTTGGTCTGCTTGACGCAGACATCTATGGTCCTAGCCAAGCCAAAATGTATAAAGTTGAAGGTAAGCGCCTAATGGCAGATGAAGATAAAAACATTCTGCCCCTTAAAAGCTATGGTGTAAAAGTCATCTCAATAGCTAATCTTGTTGAAGACGGTCAAGCACTTGTTTGGCGAGGTCCAATTCTTCACGGCACACTTAAGCAAATGCTGGAGCAATCTCTGTGGGGTGAACTCGACTATCTCATCGTAGATCTTCCACCAGGTACAGGTGATGTACAGCTATCGCTCTCGCAACTCGTACCTGTTACAGGCGCAGTACTGGTAACAACACCCCAAGATATGGCACTTGCTGACGTAAGCAGAGCACACAGTATGCTTCGTAAATCACACATCCCTGTGCTTGGTCTTATTGAAAACATGGCCTACTACCAATTGCCAGATGGCACACGTGATTACATCTTTGGTGAAGGTGGTGCTGTGGATTTTGCAGAAAAAGAAAATCTACCTATCCTTGGCAACATTCCTATTGCTAGACGGATACGTGAAACTGGCGATGAAGGACAACCACTTGTGATTGCCAACCCTGACCATCCAGAATCTTTAGAACTGCGTAAAGCTGCAAGGATGCTTGCTGGGCATGTTGCATTGCAGCATTTGAATACCCTACCAATGTTGTAACGTGTTTTGAATATTTGGGAAACCTCTAAGAAGCTACAAACGCTTAGAATAAGCACTTCCACGATTCACTGCTGTCGCAGTGAATTGGCGAGCGGAGTGCGAGTATCGAGCTACTTCGTAGCATGAGCTGTACTCATTTATAGACAAGCATATAAATCAGATGATTAACCAAGCACATCCCATTGTTTTAAACCATTCGCAAAAATCCGTGGGCACAGCACCACGCTACGAAAAGGCATTTCCCCTTATCAAGGAAGTGCCTTTTTTCTAAAATATGAAATTAACGAGCTACTTCATAACATGAGCTGCGCCCATTTATAGAAAAGTATATAAATCAGATAATTAACCAAGCACATCCCACTATTCTAGAATATTTGCAAAAATCCGTGGGCGCAGCACCACGCTAAAAAAGGCATTTCCCCTTATCAAGGAAATGCCTTTTTTCATAAACAAACTACTTACAGATTTTTACTTAACTTTTTTTAGTTCCCTCTACCTTTGCCATTGCCACGACCATTTCCATTTCCATTGCCATTTCCTTGACCAGGCGCATTACAGTTACCATTTCCGTTACCTCTACCCTGACCATTCCCTCTACCTTGACTATTACCGGGCGCACTACAACCGTCTAGGTCGGATGCACTAGGTGGGGCAAATTGACTACGAGGCGCATTACTACCCGCAGGACCACCATATAGTTCTACTTGATAACCAAGGCTCACTAATGCCTTTTGCATAACATTGATTTCGTTTCGACGAACAACAGGTCCGACAAAAACTACCACGTTGCCATCAAAGTTATCTAAACCAACAGGATAACCTTTGCTGTAAAGCGTCTCAGCGAGACTCGTTAGAGCAGGGTCATTTTGTTGAAAAAGACCGACAGCAAGCTTGTAAGCTTTTGGATTATCAGCAGCCACAATACCCACAGCTTCTTGTGTCGTCAAGACCTCAGGTGGTTCAGAACCAGATTGTACTGGCTGAGCCGCAGCTTGCTGAGTTTGAGCTTGCTCTTGTGTAGGTTGAACTTGTATCGACTGAGCTTCTTGTGTGGCTTGTGGTGCAGGTTGAATAGGTTGTATTAGTGGTGCTGGCTGTGTTCCAGCGGTTGTTGTTGGCTCATTGGTAGGCACAACAGTAATACTAGTTGGCTGTACAAAGGTCGTTGGAGCAGTTCTTGCAGTTTGAATGAGTGTCGTTGCAAAACTAGCAGGACGCAAAAAGTTTTGCGTTTCGATGATGCCAGTATCTCTTCTCTGTCCAACCAAAATCGTAGGTACAGCAACGAGGTTGCCAGCTACATCAATTGCGCCACCGCCTGAATTACCACCGTCAAACTTACCATCAGTCTTAATCCAGCGATCACCAGCACTTACAAAGTCTTCACCAGTAAATCCACTGATAACCCCTCTTGAACTCGTAATGGTATTACCACCAATGAGAGGATAGCCCCAAATAGAAATAACATCATTTGGATAGAGGGTACGGTAATCACTTATTGGAATATGCGGAAAGCTGCCTACCTGAGCGCCATTAACATCTGACACGATTCGCAACACTGCTAAGTCAAGACTTTCATCGCCAGCGGCATATTCAGCAATGTATTTAGGCTGTGGTTCACTAAACAAATCAACAGTCACAACTATCGTGTGTTTCTGATAGGGCTGATTTTGGGCATCAGCAACAACGTGGTAATTAGTCAAAATTAGCCCTGATGCATCAACAACCGTACCCGAACCACGCTCGCCCGACCAGTTTCCATCAGCGTTTTGTGGCTGAATCTGTACAACCGCTGCAAGAATCGTATTGGTATTATCTCGATTTTGTGTCGACTGATAAAGCGTAGTTTGTGCAAAGCTAACTGTAAAAAGTAAAAACAGTAGTAAAAAGCTATTTCGTTTTAAAAATTTCATGAATGGGTTCCCTTCCCATCCTTTTTACACCTAATAGTTCAATTCTAGCAAACCAAGCTCTCATTCTTGTGTAAAAAATGTGAGTCTTATGACAATTTACTTTTTAGCTCATCCCATGAACAGACGAAAAAAGCACCTATCACGCAGATTACATTTGAGGGAAAGTCTTAGGATAAATTCGGAAAGCTATCCTCATTAATCGTCATATCCATAACCCGAGATACTTGCTGGTAGTAACCTGCTAAAAACTCATCAAGAGAGTCGGACCTCATTTTCAAATGCAATTTATCAGCTTCATCTCGGTTCAAACTTAAACACTTAGCCTCAACGAGTGTTCCAAACACTTTATAAGCTTTATTACGACCAAAACTTATGTTCTTATCTGACATCTGTCTTGAAATCGTTGTTTGTAATTTATATTGAGAAACTTGGCTACCCGCTTTTTTGCTTTTACGTTCTAAAAAATAGTCATATACGCTTGATATAACCGTGCGAACAGTATCACTATCTTGAAAAGGACAAACCTTATTTAATTTTCTTCTGAGCTCTCTGTTTTGAATTTCCTCAGTCGTAATTTCAACAAATTTGTACTGTCGCTTTTTTAATTCTAGATATATTCGACGACCCATCCACGCATCAATTGCAGCATAGTTTACTTGCGCTTCGGTTAAGTCTTCTGCTTCCCAATTACTGCGAGCTTGTGCTTTTGCTATACGTTTTTCAAATAAAGAAACACTGAGTGTTTTTAAACCACAAATTCCTAAGTCTTTTTCAATGTCATTTATTTCTATAAAGCCTTGGGGAGAAAAGTTGTGCTCTTCCATAAGCTCTATGACATCCGCAATAACACTACAACCAACTTTTTCAATAGCTTTATCTTCAAGTATCGCTAGTAATTCTTCTGGCAATCCTATCTGCCCTATTCGAAATAGAACAGCCGTTGAATCAGTGGAAAGTTGTATGAGACAGGTTGGATAGCTTTCACCTTTTTGAAAAGCTGGTTTGCTTTCTGTATCAAAGCCAAGTACGGACTCACCTTCTAAGGCTTGTAGGGCTTGAGGCAGTTTGTCTAAGGTATCCACAACAATAATCTTGCCACCGAATACGATGCGCTCGAGCAAAGGCTGCTCCACACCAAGTTGTGCGGTTTCTTCACCTTCCTCAATCACATGAGATGACGGTCTGTTATTCGATATTGTTTGCAAATCCTTTATAGCAATAACTCCAAAAGCTCTAAAAAGAACATTAATCCTAATACTGATAAACCCACAAAATGCTTTTGTCAGTATTTATTCAGAATAGGGTTCAATCTCTTACAAAAAACTAAATGAGGAATAACGTCCAAACCTAAAACTCTAAATGTATCTTGCTCTAAATGTATCTCGATTGATAAGGAAACAAGATACTCAAGATGCGTATCGTTCGCTCATTCTGAAAACAAAACGTGCCAAGATTGTACCCACAACTAAACCCACTGCTGCCAGTCCAATCAAAATTAGATTTGGTGCCATCTTAAAGTTAAACCACTTGGCAACCTCTACACCCGCTAACAGTGCAAATCCAAAAATAAGGCAAATTACTATAGCATTCACCATGCCCCGACGGCTCAACCACAAATTAATAAAATAACCAAAAAGCATAAATGATAAGGCATGAAATACATAATCAAGTGGTGTAGCACTCGTATTTAGGCTCGTGACCAACTCACGAG
>CALGZD010000190.1 GCA_937934635.1 uncultured Deinococcales bacterium | reverse complement strand
ATTAATCAGCCAAAGGTTATTATTAATGTTATTTTTTTCAAGCGTAGCAACAATTGAGGCTCTAAGTGCCTCTTCTTGATGGATGCTAATATCTACGTCTTGTAAAAGTGGGAAATTAAGAATGACCGTGGTTTGATTGTTGCCAAAATCACTCAAATAAACATCAGGTATACCTAAGGCCTCTGGCCAAAAACTCTGGTTCTGACTTGCGTTTTGACTTGTATTAGCATTCATTTTCTGCTTCAACGCCTGCAACACAGCTTGAATTTGCTCTCTTTCATCTGTAGGTAAAGCAATCTCTACTTGCTGTGAATCAACTACAAATTGGGACTGTAAATTATTGGTCGAAAGACTAGGGCTCAACTGATGAACTACCGTCCATACCTGTGACTGCGAAAGCTCAGCATCCGTCTCTTCTTCTACAATAGGTTGCCCATAGGCTGTTGGTCGAGCTTTGAGCCTCGGTTGAATAAACAGATAAGCAGCAAAACTAAGCAACACCGCCGTTAAAGCAATGATATTGATAGTACTCATGAGCGAACGATTTAACATCAACGAAAAACTTTCTTATCAGACAGCACTTAACTGATTAACGGAGATTTAACTGCATTATTGCCTGTACCAAAGCACTACTGAATTGTGGATTCATCATATCAGCTTGACTAACTTCCAGCACTAAACCTTTACCAACTGCCCCACCTAAAATATAAAGAGGCAATGCCTGAACAGTTTGGGCTCGAAAACCTTGCGCCATAAGTCCATCACTAACAGTTTGGGCAAATACGGCTGCTTCATCCACACCACTGCTCAAATTTAGGAGAAGCCTGCGCCTAAGCGCAGCTGTCTCATCTGTTTGAATAATTTGCGTATTTGCAATGATTGTTCGAAGTTCATTTTCGGCATTTCGTCGTAGTGCCAAATCCAGAGTTTCAAGTGAATCCGCTTCGCCCAAGTAATATAAATTAAATGTTCCTGCTGCTAAGTCTGCTTGACTAATAGATATAAAAGCGGCTGCACCAAGACCAGCATTGCGACGACTCTCTGACTGACCCACATCACCTTTACTACGAGTAATCGCACTTGAATAACCGAACTGTTGTAATTCTCTTGCAACACTTTGAGCAAAGTCAAAACTCACATCCAATTCGCTAAAATTCACACCCGCATTTGCCCCCACAAATGGTACAGGGTCCAGAACAATTTGACTCGAACGCGTCACAGGAGAAACATTAGTATCAACTGTCACGCTAGGAGCAGACTTATCTGATCCAGAGCTAGCTACGCCAATACTACTAATAACTGTTCCTGTAAGTGATGACGTTATCGGAACATTAGTCGTATCAACATTCAACACATTTGACGCCTCTGCATTTGGCATATCTGTACCTAGTCGCTCTGTACCTAGTGGCTCTGTACTTAGTAGCCCTGTATTTAGTAACTCTGTATCTGGCGCACCTGTACCTATAGTGCTTATGACAGTAGCACCTGAATCGGACTCTGAAGAACTAGCTGAAGCATAGCGTTGTTCATATGCCACATCAGAAAGGATGTCCACAATCACGTTAACGCCTGTACGACCACTCTCAGGTGTTGTGTTAAAAATATCTGCTTTAAAACCAGAGGTTAACTCAAGTCTAAATTCTACATCGCCTGCGAAATCTCTAAAGGAGGCTTTCTGAAAGCCTCGCCCAACAATACTCTGAGAACTCAAATCACTTGTTGTTTGTGAAAATAAAATATTAAGCACAGATAAGCTTTTCAAATCCTGCACTTTGTAGTTCACAGGCACAGACAGATTAAAAACAAAACGTTCGACAGAAGAACTTTGTTGTGGATAATTCAGAACAGTTAATTTAGCTCTTTCAAATACAGCAATGACCGAATTGATTTCTTCCACATAATCAGCGCTACCACCAAATGCTCGAATGACTGACTTTAGTGGAATCATCAGCTTCTCTGCAAGATAAATCCCTGCTGTACTAGAGCGATTTTCCCGAATATCGAACTGTCGTAATTCAAGCAAGCCACTTTCTACCAATGCTTCCTCCACTGAGGCTGCAATAGGCAACTCTAAAAACTGCCCAGCTAAATTTATCTGAACTGTATTTGCGTCTTCCCTAACACGCCACTCGGCTCCGATTGCATCGCTAAGTTCTTGGACTTCTACATAGTCAATGCCATTTAGGGTGCTGTTATCTACTTGCTCGAGCCGAATGCCATTTACCAGCACGGTTGGCTGAGCGTAGGCAGTTGTCAACAATAGAAAAAACGTTAAACAAAAAACACTAGCGGTAAGAATCCATTTGACGTTTTGCATCTCGCTTCGCTTCATCCTTACGCTTGTCATAATTCTTCTTACCTCGCCCCACAGCAATCTGTAGTTTAACCCAGCCAGCCTTAAAATATAGTTTAACAGGCACAATCGTTAAGCCTTTACGCTCAACATCTTTCTTAATCTGACTTAGCTCTCGCTTATTCAAAAGTAATTTTCGGCTTCTTAAAGGGTCGTGATTATTGTAGCTAGCTTCTGTATACACAGGAATGTGCATACCTTCTAGCCACAATTCGCCGTTTTTAAAACGAGCAAATGCCTCACCAAGCGTTGCCTGACCCGTACGCAAACTTTTGACTTCACTGCCTTGTAAGACCATACCTGCTTCATAGAGTTCAAGCAGTTCGTAATCATACCTAGCTCGTCTATTTGTAATCGTAATATCTTTTGTAGTTTGTTTCGTCTTTTTTGCCATTCATTTTGCCATTCAGTTTTAATTCCAATTATAAGAATGAGCTTAACATACACCTAAAATTCATAATGTTTAACTTTCACTTGCTAAACTGTAGTAACTTGGGACTGTTTCATCTTTATGTTGCTTTATATTGCTTTATATTGCTTTATATTGCTTTATATTGCAAAAGTATACACAAGATTTAGATAAAAACTTTTCCCATAAAACCTCTCTGTTCGCCAATATGACATGACTTATACTAAACTGAAAGAAAAAAGTCATAATCAATCAGCAGAAAAAGTTGCCTTTAGAACCGAAGGGCACACAAATTACGAAACTTTGCTATGTTTGTGACTATGACATACATGATTCACTTCGGTATAACTCTATAAGGTTTCCGATTTCGTGTGTATTGATGCAAGTAAAGCTTGTTAAATTAGGGATTACGCAAGTCGATATATAGAATCTGGTAAACCGCCAACGCTATGGTGA
>CALGZD010000189.1 GCA_937934635.1 uncultured Deinococcales bacterium | reverse complement strand
TCTCTTTTAACTGCTTGACAGAATTGCTTACGTTTGCACGCACTGCTTTTGCGAGTAAGTCGCTTTTATCCAGATTTTTGTGTTTGATGACGATATCTTCTACACAGGGTTGGATTTTTGCAATGATGGTCGCTATATTTGAGGAAGTGGGTGGGCTCGAGCCCAACACAGCCTCCAGTGTAGCGGTTACCGCCCCACAGTTAGAGTGTCCAAGTACTACCACAAGCGGCGTATCTAGGTATTTAACTGCATATTCAACACTGCCAATTTGTGATGGTCTAGCTATATTACCCGCTACCCGAATCACAAAGAGGTCACCCAAATTTTGGTCGAAGATAATTTCTGGGGCTACACGAGCATCTGCACAACTTAGAATCACAGCTACAGGGTTTTGTTGTTCAACGAGCTTTGAGCGATGCCCTGTATTTCTATCAATATCGCTTGTATTAATATCGTTAATATCTTGAAGAAAACGCTTATTGCCTTCTTGTAATTGTCTGAGTGCATCCATACCGTCTAGTACAGAACCGTCTAGTACATTAGTATGTGGTACGGACATGGTGTCATGATAGCAAGTAATTTTTTTAGATGGGTTCAAAAAATCATGATTACTAACGCATGGTTGCTAAAGCTTGGTAGCTAATTCATGGTTGCTAAAGCTTGGTAGCTGACTCAGGGTTGTAAAATTAGGGTCGTACAATTATGGTTGCTAACTAGTGGCGTGATTATAGAGTGGCATGGTTATAGAGTGGCATAGTTATAGTATTTAACTGTACGGTTACTAGAGAAGCTCAAAAGGTATACTTTGCTAAGTATTGGCTTTATGAGGAGAGATTATGTCAGTGTATATTCATCAAATTGCTACGGTTGTTCCAGATATTGTTATCTCACAAGACGCTATTCGTGACGCAATCAAGGCGGGGTTTGCGGATGGGGAGAATGCTGACCGACGGCTCGAGCGCTTAGCGCACCGCATCTATAGCCAGTCTGGTATTGACACCCGTCATACCGTCATCACAGATTTTGATGCTGATAATCCTCAATCAGGGCATTTTTATAACCATGAAAAAGGGCAATTTAAAGTGCCCTCAACTCAGTACCGCAATGATCTTTATACAGAGACGTCAAAGCCTTTATTTACCAAAGTTGCTACTGATGTGATTGATGCAAGCGAACAGTTCAATGCGTCTGACATTAGCCATGTAATCACTGTATCTTGTACAGGCTTTTATGCACCTGGTCCAGATTATGTCTTGGTCAAGTCCTTAGGTTTGCCAGCGTCAACTGAGCGTTACCATATTGGGTTTATGGGTTGTTTTGCAGCTTTTCCTGCGCTGAAGCTTGCCAAGACCATTTGTGATGCAAATCCAGATGCAACCGTTTTGGTTGTTTGCCTAGAGCTTTGTACGCTACACTTTCAGCCCTCTTCTGATATTGATGGGATTATCTCAACCTCGGTATTTTCAGATGGTGCTTCAGCAGCTTTGGTGAGTGCTCGTCAGCCAGAAGCAAATACGAATGTTTTGGAAATGACGCAGTTTGCCTCAGCGCTTACACCAACAGGCGAAGAAGATATGGCGTGGACGATTGGTAATACGGGCTTTGACATTGTGCTGTCTAGCTATGTTCCCTCGATTATCGAAGCGAACATCGAAGATGCGATTGCACCGCTTATGGAACAATACCAACTTGAGATTGCTGATATTGATAGGTGGGCTGTACACCCAGGTGGAAGAGCTATTTTGGATAAGGTTATCAAAGGCTTATCGCTTGATAAAGATGCTCTAGATAGTGCCAGAGCTATCCTAAACAAATATGGCAACATGTCTAGTGCCACGATTTTGTTTGTTTTACAATCACTTTTGAATGAGCCTTTAGAGCAAGAGGAAGAAAAGATTTATGCGATGGCTTTTGGACCAGGCTTGACGGTCGAGAGTGGATTGTTTTCTAAATATCAAGCTTAGTGCTTGTGTGAGTGTGCTGACTTCTTAAGGCTATTTCTTTTGTGTGTATCATCTGTATTTGCATGGCTACTTAATTTATACAGTTGCAGCTACTTACTAAACTAGGTCTTACTAAGCTAGGTCTTATTAAGCTAAATCAACATCGAATTTGGTAGTCAAGGTTTAAGAAACGAATGGTTAGATTTCTCAAAGAGCGAGAACGTCATAAAATTGAAAAGATGGATGACCCCAATTGCGATAAGGTTTTGCTAGAAAATACTTATCGGCAATTTGCAACGATTAATCGTTTGCTTTCACGGTGGCGCTGGGTTTATCAGGAGTACCTAAAGCCAAGTATGGTTGTGGGAGAGACCTATTCGCTTCTAGATATTGGAGCAGGTGGGGGAGACATTGCTCGTTTACTTCTGCAATGGGCGGAAAAAGATGGTTATAACTTAGTTGTTACAGCCATAGATTCAGATGCCAGAGCAATTGACTTTATGTCTAAACAAATATCTAAACAAATGCCTGAACAAAAATCTAAACAAGCTTTACCTAAAGCTATAGAAGTACGCTTTGCATCAACCTTTGATTTAGTTAGAAATGGTGAATATTACGATTTCGTTATTTCTAATAATGTCTTGCACCATTTATCTGAAACCGAGCTAAGTAGTTTTTTATCTTCTAGTCAAAGCCTTGCCAAACAGCTTGTGATTCACAATGATATTGTTCGAGATGATTTAGCATATCTTGGGTTTGCGTGTTTGAGTACAGTGCTGTTTCACCGTTCATTTGTTCAATACGATGGTTTATTATCAATTCAACGAAGTTTCACAAAAGACGAGTTAGCAGAGCAATTGCCACCCTATTGGCGTTTGCACACTCTGTTTCCCTATCGACATTTACTTACATACAAGGTAGCTAGCAACCATGTTTCCTGATATTCAAAGTGACTCACAACAAGATAATTCACAGCAAGAGATTACACTTCATGACGTTCCTGAAGTAACCGAAGTTGTGATTGTTGGCGCTGGTGCAGCAGGTCTCTTTTTAGCGTGTTCACTAGCTCAGGCAGGTATTGCTTGTGTAGTTCTTGAGAGGCGTCAGGAAGCCTTTTTGCACTCACGCTCTATTGGTATTCATCCACCAGGGTTAAAAGCTTTAGACACGATTGGGATTGGGCAGGCAGTTTTAGAAAAGGCTGTGAAGATTAGACAAGGCATTGCTTTTGACGAGCAGCGAAGAATTGGTAGTTTGAGCTTTGAACATTGTCCTGAGCCTTATCCGTTTGTGCTTGCTTTAGAGCAATATCAGACTGAAACATTGCTTGAACTGCAGTTAAGAGAACTGGCCAAATCCTTGCCAGTGCATCTGGTACGTGGTGCAGACTGCACCGATATATTGCATGGTACACGGGGTGTTCGTGCGACCTATATCAAGGATAATCAGGAGCACTACATCAATAGCCTTTTTCTTGTTGCTTGTGATGGCAAAGAGAGCACAGTGCGCAATCTTATGGGCATTCGATTTCAAGGCAAGCGTTACAAAGATGTCTATGTGATGGCTGATTTTGCAGATAATACTAGCTTTGGTGATGACGCAGCGTTATACATCGATATTGATGGCATTGTTGAAAGTTTTCCTTTACCCGATCAAAAACGCCGTTGGGTGGTGAAGACCCCCAAATTTATGCCTGCACCAGAAGCTACAGATATTGCAGCATTGATTAAAGAACGTACTGAACACGAAGTAGATGTTTCTACTGTTACGATGACGAGTAGTTTTGGTGTGCAAAAGTTTGTAGCTGAGCGTTTTGTGCAAGGCAATGTTGTTTTGATTGGTGACGCTGCCCATGTTGTTAGTCCAATTGGTGGTCAGGGCATGAATCTAGGTTGGTTAGATGCCTTGGCGCTTTCTGAAGTACTCCAGCAAGCAGTGCCGATGGCTGGTTTTGACCGCAATGAGAGCACAAAAGAGCAGTTGTTTATGCATTTTGAGCGTGACCGCAAGCGGGCAACTCGCAACGCCATTCGCCGATCGGAATTTAATATGATGATGGGGCGACGTGCGCCTTTTGAGATCATTCAAGATATTCGTTCTGCTTTGATTCAGGGGATAGCAGGGGGAGAGAAAAGCTCTTTTGTGGTGAAGAAGTTGGCTCGAGCCTTCACCATGCAGTCACTATTTTAGTTACCCCTTTATATCCTGCTTTATATCCTGTATTCAGATAGCCTCAAAACTTATATAATCTCCCATGATTGAAAAAGCATATAAAGCCGTTCAGGGCTTTTCCTTTTTTGGTAAAAACATCGGTATTAAAGATGACACCTTAGATTTTGGTGGTATTCTTTCAAGTCAAGCTTGTCAAGCTGCTGCGGTATTTACTAGAAATACCATGCCAGGTGCGCCTGTTTTAGTGGGCAAAGAGCACATCGCAGATGGAGTTTTACAAGCCATCATTGTGAATTCTAAAAATGCAAATGTTGCCACAGAAGAACGTGGTTACAAAGATTCAAAACGTATTTGTGAGCTGGTGGCTGCTAGTTGTGGTTTGGATGCAAGCGCAGTATTACCTTCTAGTACTGGTGTTATTGGTCGCACTTTGCCCATGAATGTTATCGAAAAAGGTTGTGAAAGCGTAGCCGATGATTTTGGGACGAGTGAAAAGCATATTGAGGCTTTTGCCCATGCGATTATGACCACAGATTCTAGACCAAAATATATTTCAGCATCGCTGGATAACGTCACACTAATGGGCTTTGCAAAAGGTGCAGGCATGATTGAGCCAAATATGGCGACCATGCTCAGCTATATTGTTACTGATGCTGATATTTCTTCAAGCGATTTACAAGCTATTTTAGCTAGGGTTGTTAATAAATCCTTCAACCGAATATCTGTAGATTCAGATACCTCGACTAGCGATACGGTAGTCGTTATGGCAAATGGGATAGGTGGCGCTGTAGATTTAGAGGCTTTTGAAGCTACTCTCCTAGAAATGTGTATCTATCTTGCCAAAGAAATTGCCAGAGATGGGGAAGGGGCAAGCAAACTTATTGAATTAACAGTGTCAGGCGCTTCAACTGCAGAACAAGCTTTATTAACTGCTAAGTCGTGCATCAACTCGCCTTTGGTTAAAACTGCTATTTACGGTGCAGATCCAAACTGGGGTAGGTTCGTGATGGCAATAGGTAAAGTCTTTGACTATCAGGTAGATATCAAGGCACTAAAGCTGTTTTTTGGACAAGGTGAAGAACGCTTAAAAATTGATAAAGCGACACTTGATAGTGATTCTGTACCACTTGATGCTATTTCTGAACTTTTAAAACGTCCAGAAGTATTCATTGAAATAGACTTGGGTTCAGGAGCTTTTAGTGATAAGGTTTGGGGTTGTGATTTAACCGAGGGCTATGTTGAAGAAAATGCCTATTACACAACATGATTGACGAGATAAATTTAGCGTGTCTTCTTGTATTCAATGCAGGGGTATTCAATGCAGGGTGGGGATTGAAAGATATGGCATGTTTTTGGAGCGTTAGCGGAAAAAAATCCGCACTGCATTGTTACAATTTTGATTCTTGGAGGCTGTTATCGTCCGTAAACATGCGGATGTACCCATTATGCGCTTCTTAACCGCAAGACTTCTTAAAACATTAAAAACACGATTATCTATAGATACCTTATCAGATAACTATCGTGGCGCTTTGTTCATGATGCTGGCAATGGCAGGCTATGTTTTTAACGATACCTTGATGAAATTATCTTCGAGTGACATGTGGATATTTCAGGCGATTTTTATACGTGGTTTTTTTGTTACCCTCTTTATGGCTGTGGTGGCTAAGTGGCAGGGCTCGAGCCTTAATCCTTTGCGTCACATGAGCCCTGTTGTCCTTTTGCGTGTAACAGCAGAAATTGTGGGTACAGTCTGTTTTCTTGTTGCGCTTGTTAATATTCCTATTGCTAATGCAACTGCAATTTTGCAGGCGACGCCTTTTGTGCTGACACTTGCTGCTGCGCTATTTTTTGGTGAAAAGGTGGGGTGGCAGCGCTACCTAGCTATTATCATGGGGTTCATTGGTGTCATGATTATTGTACGACCAGGCGTAGAAGGATTTAATGCCTACTCCTTACTTGTTCTCACCACAGTGTTTACAGTAGTGATTCGGGACCTAGCAACCCAGAAAATTGCGATAAGCATTCCAACGAGCTATCTTGCCTATCTCACTGCCTTATTTATAACCATAATGGGTGGTTTAGTGACCCTCATAGGTGTTCTTATGCAGGTGAGCTTCCAGATGACTTTCGTTGATCCATGGACACCTCTAAGTTTTGCAAATTTAGCGCTTATAGCAGGTGCTGCTTGTTTTTTAATTGTTGGCTATGTTTGTGGCATCAAAACAATGCGTGTGGGTGAAATCAGCTTTATTGCGCCCTTTCGCTATACAGTTTTAATTTGGGCTATTCTTATTGGTATTTTCGTTTTTGATGATATTCCAGATCTTTTAACCTTAATTGGCTGTATCATCGTTGTTGTTGCTGGGGTATTTTCTTTTTACCGAGAGCGCTATTTATCGAAACAACAGGAAAAGGCTGTTATTTCCTAAATTGTTTGCTTGAGGACAAGTTTATTTACTTTTTACATGGTTGAGCTTGGTATCATTGATAAAAATTGATAAAATTATGGATAGTGTTTCATTTTAGGTTGAACTAATGTTAGAGCAAGTAGAAGTTTTTCAAAGAGCGAAAACCTTTTAAGGTGCTTGTAAGCTACACAGCTTTTAAAGCTGACAACATAATGAATATATATACCTTTAATCTTTAGTGGAACGCACCCATAATCAGGTGTAGTCTTATTAGACAAAGCAAAATATATATGTAGGAAGGTGAAGTGAAGTGAAAGGCTTTTGTAAAAAATTTGTATTGCGTCAAAGTTTGTTAGTTGTACTTTTGGCGTTTGTGTTGACTAGCTGTGCTCCTGGTGCTGAGAATCCATTTGACGGTGTTTTTGATGGTTTTGGTAATATCTTTGGACAACCTCAAACTGAAGCACAAACCGAGACGCCATCTGAAGCACAGTCTGATATTACGGAACTTGCTCCAGAGTCAGAAGGTGCAAATATTCAGATAGCAGAGTCTGTAGCAGAGTCTACTGATACAACAGACTCGACAGGACCTCTTGTCGTTGAAATAGTTGAAACACCGATTGACCAATTAGAAAAAACCTTGGTTGAAGCGCAAGAAACGAGTGTGGTTCAGGAAACAGCGCTTAGTGCTACAGCTACAACGACGACAACTACTGAAGAAAGCACTACTGAGAGCACTACTGAAGAAAGCACTGTAAGTACCTTTACAACTGCCCCAACTCAACAAGCTAGTGGTGCTCAAGATCCTGAAAAGCTCATTATTGAGTTTACTGATGTAGAGTCGCTTAAAGCAGATGTAACTATGAGTAATTTCTTTGCTGGTGGCGCACATGCGCTCTATGCCATGCGAGATGAAGAGGAAATCATTGGCGTCGCAACACTTGCGAGTGATGGCACACTCAGTTTAAGAACTGAGGATGTTATAGAAAATTCTCGATTTGCTGAGCAAACCTTTCAGGGCTGTCAGAATGTTACTAGAGAACATACTGCAGATGCCTTAGTTTACGGTGGTATTTCTTTCTTCGAAAGTATTACTGTGCCTGGCTTAGTGCTAACTCCTATTCTGGACGTCAATGGCGATGAAAGCTATGTTCCTGCTGTAAATTACGTTAGATTGACAGATCCACTCGTGGTTGCAGGTATATGTTTTGAGCTTGAAACCGCAGTAGAAAGTGTTCAAGCTTCCTTTGTACCTGGTTGGAATAGGTTATTGCGAGAACTGGATTGGCGTCATCTAGCGTCAGGTACGTCTGAATCAGAAAATTCAAATGTGGAAAAAACGCTTTGGAGTGTCAATAATAACGATCAAACTGTTGTGAAGTGGTTATACGAGAGACCTTAGTAGGCGATATTAGTAAGCAATAAAAGCTTAAAGGCAGGTAAGGAACATTCCCTACCTGCCTTTTTTAGTTAGGCAAATTAGTTAGGCAGTGCACCAAGTTTTTTGAGTTTACTACCCCTAGCTAAACGTAGGTCGAG
>CALGZD010000188.1 GCA_937934635.1 uncultured Deinococcales bacterium | reverse complement strand
TTCATAGTTTGACCAACCCTCTCGTTCTGCACCTATCAACACTTGCGCTTTTAGCGTTGGACATTGGTCAGCCACTGCTTCTAGTTTCTCAACATGTGCCTCTGTAGTTATGAAACACGTTGCCTCAGCACGGTTGATACGATACTCAATGTCTTTAGAGGTCATTTGGATAGTGCCAGGGGAGACGATTGCACCCATTCGCAAGCAAGCTGTACTGATTTCCCACCATTCAATCTCACGACTGAGCATGACAACGACAACATCGCCTTGTTGGACGCCTAGGCTAGTTAAATGGTTACAAAGTTGTTTTGAACGTTTGCTGATGTCTGTGTAAGTGAGCTTCTTTTCGTCTCCATCGTCATTGACCCAGTGGAGGGCTAATAAATTAGAGTCAGATTCAGCCCATTTGTCTACTACATCCCCTGCAAAATTAAATTTTTCAGGGAATTCCCACTCAAATTCGGCAATCATTTCGTCATAACTGAGCATAGTATTTCCTCCGCTAGTTGATTTTTATTCAAGTTAGCTTGAATTTAGATTTTGATACTACGTATTTGTTTTTGTTTGACAAGATTCTACCGTAATTTCTTGCTATCCATTGCAATATAAAGGCATGTGTACAGCACAATTCTAGTAGGATGGCGCTCTGCCCATCATTTTTGTTACGAAGCTAGATACTAATCGGACTACCGTAGAAGCCTTATGTTTCCTAACATTTCTTTAGTCTTATATCCTTTCCCTTAACACTTAATACATGCTAATCTTGCGATTGGCTTGCTTGTTGTAGCTCTACCCGATCATGAGCTGCGATAAAGCGGAATGTTGAAATATACTTCCTGCCAACAGAAATAGAATTAATTGGCTATACATTAAGGATTTAAAGTGAAAACCTATTTTCCAAAAGAAAATGATGACAACTGGGTGATAGTTGATGCAGAAGGCCAAACGGTCGGGCGACTAGCAACCAAAATCGCAACAGTCTTAAAAGGCAAACATAAAAGAACCTATACACCAAACATGCTTTGTGGTGACTTTGTTGTAGTAATCAATGCTGAAAAAGCATTGTTCACAGGTGACAAGATTAACCAAAAAGTCTATACCCGCTATAGTGGGTATCAGGGTGGTCTTAAGCGCATTCCTGCGTCAACCATGATGGAAACTTTCCCAGAGCGTGTCATCGAGCACGCCGTGTGGGGTATGTTACCTAAGAACCGTTTGGGTCGTAAAATTATTCGTCGTATGAAAGTCTATGCTGGCGCAGAGCATCCACATGCAGCACAGCAACCTAAGGAGATGAGTCTGTAATGGCAGCATTAGAACAATATTATGGAACAGGCCGTCGTAAGTCCTCAGTTGCACGTGTTTTCTTGCGTCCAGGTAGCGGTCGTATCATGGTTAATGGCAAAGACTTCCAGACCTACTTCCGTGGCATTTTAAAAGGTGTTCAAGCACTAGAACCCCTTAAAGCAACTGGCACTGCTGGTCGTTTTGATGCGCATATCACTGTCAAAGGTGGCGGTCCAAGTGGTCAAGCAGATGCAATCAAACTAGGTGTTGCGAGAGCATTGCTAAAAGTTAACCCTGACTTCCGTGACAAGCTTAAAGATGGTGGTTACCTAACTCGTGACTCACGTATCGTTGAGCGTAAGAAGTACGGTCTACGCAAAGCACGTCGTGCGCCTCAGTACAGTAAGCGATAAACAGAGTTTTTCTCTAAGTAGATTTTTTCAGCCTTCACTAGTGGAGGCTGATTTTTTTTGGTAGGGTTTTGAAAAGCGAATCCCCCTAGCCCCCCTTTGAAAAAGGGGGGAAGAGAGTAAGGCTGATTTTTCGCTCCCTTTGAAACAGGGGGCAGTGAGCGAAGCGAGCGGGGGATTTTGTCGAAGTAAATTATAAAAACTCAACTAAGCAAGTTTTAGTAAGAAAAATATGTCATTCTGAGCAAAGCGAAGAATCTCTGTAAATGTTGTAAAAAAAGTGATAGTGACTTTGACTGTGCGCCAGAGATTCTTCATTGCGCTTCGCTCCATTCAGAATGACAATTATTGAGGGTAGAAGATGACAGTATTCGAAGCAATTATTTTAGGCATTGTCCAAGGTCTAAGCGAGTTCTTACCAATTTCTAGTTCTGGGCATATCGTACTAGCGAATTACCATTTAGGCTTTGATGCAAACATGTCTTTGTTAGTATCTATTGCGACTAATACAGGCACTTTGTTTGCAGCACTGCTTGCGCTTCGAGCAGATGTTTGGAAAGCAATCACAGGCTTTTTTGCTGGGTTGACCTCTAGCGCAGGGCGTGAGCAAGAGGGCTGGCACATTGCGCTTAAGGTGATAGTTGGGTCGATTCCTACGGTTATCATAGGTTTAGCTTTAGAGCCATACTTTGAAAATCTCAATCAACCCTTTTTTGTGTCTTGTGGACTGATTGTTACAGGTTTTTTGCTTTGGTTTACGCCAAAGGGTGGCTATAAATCCACTGCTAAAGACTTAACCTATGTTGATGCGATTATTGCAGGATTAGCACAGGGTGCTGCAATTATTCCTGGTATTTCTAGAGCGGGTATAACTATCATTACTTTGTTGTGGCGTGGGGCTTCGGCGAAGTTAGCACCAACCATGTCATTTTTGTTTTATCTCCTTGTTTCTTTTGGGGTGGCGCTTCGTGGACTTTTAAAATTCGAAACTATCGATGTGGGGATGTTGCCACTGGTTGCGTTGATTGTGTCTTCGTTTTTTACAGGTTACTTTGCGATTTTGTGGTTGTTTAGGATTTTGAAGCGTGGAGAGTTTAAGTGGTTCGCGCCTTATTTGTGGGGGATAGCTGCGATTACATTGATACGTTTAATAATGCTTTGATAGCATGTTCGATTTAAATAATAACTGGAAATTTTTTCAAGGTAATTTAAAGTATTTGTGGACACTATGATTTGTGGTATTCTTAATTACTATAAAATAATGCAGTAAAAATTGGGAAAACATGGCACTACGACGCGAAGAATTAAATTTATTCTATGTTTACTCTCGTGAAGATGAAGCATTAAAAGAACAACTTGAGAAACATTTGAAACCATTACGTCATGATGGTTCAATAAAGACATGGCATGATAGGAAAATTTTACCTGGGGATGACTGGAAGAGTCAGATTGATAAGAATTTAAATCAAGCTGATATTGTTTTACTTTTAGTTAGTGCTGATTTTATTGCTTCCGACTACTGTTTTGATATTGAAATGGCCCGTGCTTTAGAACGTCATAATGAAGATA
>CALGZD010000187.1 GCA_937934635.1 uncultured Deinococcales bacterium | reverse complement strand
TTTAATACTGTTAGTTAACATATAGCTCATATAGAAGCTTTACCTTAAGCTAAGATTGTAGTAGCTAGTAACTTTAGCCGCTACAACTAGCTTAAAAAGCGTGATACCCACATTCGTAAATTAATTGATGTTCTGAATTAGCTATCGGAATGTCTTTTCAAAAGTAATAGTTTAGTGCCCGCTTTCCCTCCAAGCGGCAAAACTTTGGAGGGCTGTCAAAGAATTTTGACGGTACCAACTAGGAGTAACATGACAAGAAGACCCACAAGGCGTTATAACAATAACGCTCAGAAAAACCGTGATGCTGTTGTTCATAACGGTCCAAAAAAGACGATTAAAGCGAGTTCGCAAATAAATAGTTCCTCTGATTCAGACTCAGATTCAAATGAAAGCAATGGAAAGTCTAAAGCTAGCGAAAAATCAAGCGAAAAACTAGAGAAAAAGCTTAATATCATCCCTATTGGTGGGATGGGTGAAATTGGCAAGAATATGCTTGCCTTTGAATACGATGATGAAATTCTCCTTGTAGATGGTGGTCTGGCATTCCCAGATGCCGATATGCTCGGCGTAGACATCTTAGTCCCTAAGATTGATTGGGTTGTTGAGAACGCTCATAAGGTTGTTGCTTGGGTACTGACACACGGTCACGAAGACCATATTGGTGGTTTGCCTTATATGCTTGGCTTACTACCAAAGATTCCGATGTATGGCGCAAAGCTAACGCTTGGACTGCTTCGTGGCAAGTTTGAAGAATTTCAACTAAGTGAAAGTGACGTAGACCTTCACGAAGTCTCAACTGATGACCGCATTAAGGTTAGCAAGTACTTCACAGTTGACTTTTTCCGTATGACGCACTCAATTCCAGACAATTCTGGTTTGATTATCCATACCCCTATAGGCAGAATTGTTCACACAGGTGATTTCAAACTTGATTACAACCCTGCGGATGGTAAAACAAGCCACCTACACAAGCTAGCTCATGCTGGACAAGAAGGTGTACTGGCACTGATTTCAGATTCAACCAGAGCTGAAGCACCTGGACACTCACCGAGTGAAAGCGATGTCATGAAGGCAATTGAAGACATCGTAGCTGATGCAAGTGGTCGAGTGGTTGTTACTACCTTTAGCTCGCATATCCACCGTTTGCAAAATGTCATTCGTATTGCCGAGAAATATGATCGCCGTGTTGTTATTGAAGGTCGCTCAATGGTCAAAAATGTACGCATTGCCCAAGAGCTTGGCTATTTGGAAGTACGTACCCCTATTGCACAGACTGATGAAATGTCTAAAATTCAAGATGATAAACTCTTGTTTTTGACAACAGGGTCGCAAGGACAGCCAATGGCTGCGCTATCTCGTTTAGCGTCTGACAGTCACGCCAAACTTTCACTCAAACCTGGCGATACCGTGATTCTTTCATCTCACCCGATTCCTGGAAATGAAGAGGCAGTAGGAAGAATTATTAATCAGCTCTATGCCAAACAAGTGAAGGTCTATTATCCACCACAGTACAAAGTGCATACTTCAGGTCATGCCTATCAAGGCGAGTTAAAGCTTATTCTTGACTTGACTAGACCAAAATTTTTCATACCGTGGCACGGTGAGATTCGCCATCAAGTGAATCACCGAGATCTTGCAGAAGCTATGGCTTACCCACCAGAAAAAAGTATTATCCCTGAAAATGGCGATATTCTGACGCTCACACGAGATACTTTTAGCAAAACAGGGCAAATTGAAGTTGGTGCTATCTATCTTGACAATGTCAACGAAGTAAGTATGCCAATGATTCGTGATCGTCAGATGCTTTCAAATGAAGGTGTTGTGGTGATTATGGCACTGGCTAATCGCAAGAATCCGATGATTGAAGTAATTAGCCGTGGTGTGGTGGCACACCGCGAAGAGGTTCATAGTGAAATTGAGAGAATTGCTATGGAGAATTTATCTCGTGGTATGCAAGAGAAGAAGCGTTTGAGTGATATTCGTGATGATATTTTCTATCCTGTAAGACGTTATTTACGTAAAGAGACAGGACAGAATCCGATTATTGTTCCGACTGTTGTTGAAAGTTAAGAGGGTTTGAATATAATAGAGCTAGTTGAACATGTTTGATGTTTTGCTAGCTCTTTTTTGTACTGCTTGTTGTATACTAATTTTAGATAAAGGCATATCCCCCCTAGCCCCCCTTGATAAGGGGGGGATCTGAAAACTAGCCCTCTTTGTTAAGGGGGGCGATGAGCGAAGCGAGTGGGGGGATTAGTTTAAGCAACTATCGAACTTGAAACATTGCTTGTTACATCCCATCACTTTATGAAAAGTTTCCCGGGACGAAATCACAAATATGATTTGATTATTGTAGGTGCTGGTATATCAGGATCAGAACTTGCTATGCGCTGTGCAAAGCATGGGCTGGATATTCTTTTAGTTACTACAAGTTTAGACACAGTCTATAACCTACTTGGGGATGGTACGCATCTGGATGCGCCTAAAGGGTCATTGATGGCAGATATTGTTGAAGCTATCGGACAAGATGGTTATGTGGCAAATTTTGAATGTCATCGCCGAGCAAAGATGCTGATTGAAGAGCAAGAAGGCATTCATGCTTTGCAGTCGAGTGTTAGCTCTCTGTTGATTGAAGATAATGTAGTAAAAGGTGTGAGTACTTGGGAAGGCGTTGACCGTTTTAGCGACCGAGTGGTGCTTTGTGTTGGTTCTTTTTTAAGAGCTCGTCTACAAATTGGTATTTCCTTAAGTGAAACTGCTGGACGTTTGAGCGAAATGGCATACGATGATCTTTATGAAGATTTGCAACAACATGGCTTTATCTTTAGTGACTTGCGTCTTCAGGCACACTCAGATGGTAAGAGTATGCCTTACACAGTTGATTGTAATGTTTTTGCAGCAGATGAATGGGATGCTGAAAGCTTTCAGTTGAAGCGGGTCAGTGGCTTGTACGCTGCTGGTATATGTGCTGAGTGGTATTTGCCTTATGAAATGGCAGCAGCTTCAGGCTTGCGTTTAGCTGATAAGCTTATTGCTGAACTTAAATAGCTTATTGATGAACCTTTTTGATAAACCTTTTTGATAAACCTTTTTGATGAACCTTTTTTTTTAGTTTGAATTGAAACAGAAATTGTAAGCAATGATAGATAACAAAAGAAAATAAGGGTATTTACGCTCATCTTTTAAAACTTATTTTTTTCTAGGCTCTGGTACTACTACAATTGCTAGGTTTCGTGTTTTTGCCAGTGTACATTGCGAGCAAAGTTTGTACATTACCAGAATAT
>CALGZD010000186.1 GCA_937934635.1 uncultured Deinococcales bacterium | reverse complement strand
ACCACAAGGTATTTCTGTAAACCCAGCTAGTGGTGCTAGTGCATCAGCAGGTGGAAGTTACAAAATTTCTGTTGGTGCTTTTGGTGTTGCAGCTAACGCACAAAATCTAGCCAATCGTTTGAGTCAGCAAGGCTATCCTGTTGGATTTGATCAACAAGGGCGCTTAAATGTCGTCTATGTTGGACCATTTGCATCCCAAGCAGATGCTGACGCAGTTGCAAGACAGCTTAGACAAGCTGGGCAAGACACCAGTGTTTATGCTGATCGCCAAACAAGTAGCCAAACAAGTAGCCAAGCAAGTACTTCACAACAGCAGAATGTTAGACAGCAAAATTTTGCACAACAATCTACTGCAAGTTCACAAAATATTGCACCTGCGGGATTTGGGCAATCTTATTTGCAAGTTGGTGCGTATAGAGATGTTCCAAGTTCTCTTTCGCAGCGTTCAAGGCTAGAGAGCCTAGGGCTAGCAGTGTATGACCGCCGTGAAGGTGGTTATGTTAAACTAATCGTAGGGCCATTTGCGTCCAACGAAGTTGGTATCTATCGTTCACAGCTTCGTGATCGTGGGATTGATAGTTTCCCTGTTAACTAGTCAACTAAGTTAAGTATCTTAGTTGTTTGAGCAAGTTATAGATTTAATTGGTAAGGAGTTGCTCAGTTTATGTCAACAATTCCAACGGCAACAATTAGTCGTTTGGTCACTTATTTGCGTATTTTGACGCATTTAGAATCTAACGGGATTAAGAAGACATCAAGTGAGCAACTTGCTGAAGAAGCACAAGTTTCTGCGTTTCAAGTTCGTAAAGACTTAGCGTATTTTGGGCGTTTCGGTACGCGGGGGGCAGGTTATACCGTACCAACACTTCAACGAGAGCTGAGGCGGATTCTTGGTCTAACAAGACCATGGACTGCAGCAATCGTAGGTGTTGGGCGCTTGGGTGAGGCAATTGCACATTACCCAAACTTCAATGACTATGAGTTTAATCTCAAAGCCTGCTTTGATACCGATAAAGAGAAGACAGTGCAGGAAGTCGCGGGACTGCCTGTCTATCATATGGATGACCTCAATAAGGTCGTTCAGGAAAAAGGTATTGATATTGGATTTATTACTGTTCCGTCAGAGGCGGCACAGGACGTTGCAGACCTGTTAGTGGCTGCAGGAATTCGAGGGATTTTAAACTTCGCACCAACGGTGATAGAAGTTCCCAGTGAGATTCACGTCGAAAATGTAGATTTTTTGGCAGGGCTAAAACGCCTTTCTTTCTACATCATAAATCCTCAACTCAAGGAGGAATTGAGTATATGAGAATGGTCAGAAGTTTTTTTTCTACAGGTTTTTTTTCTACAGTGGTTTTGATAGCTACAATACTATTGTTTACAAGTTGTGCAACCAATAGTTTGACTGTAGGTATTGTGCCTACAATGGATATCAATGTTCAGGTATCACCTTTGAGATATACAGCTTCAACTGATACAGAAGGTGGCGTAAGTTTTGAATCAGATGATGTATCAATTACAGTGAGTGCTAAACCAGGATCAGTTGGTGGTTATATCAACAGTTACAGTATTGTTTATGCATTCGCAGATGGAGCATCAGTTTCTGCAGGAAGTAGTACTGTTCGTAGTGGTGGTTTAGGACTTAGAGTTCTGCCAGGCGTTAGTTGTGCCACAAGTGGTGAAGCTGGAACAGAAAGCGCTACAGATTGTAGTGTTAGCACATCAAAAGCAAATTTTGCTCCTGGAGCAGCAGCAACAGCTTCTGGGGTACAAGGTGTACCAGCAGAGATTGCATATTATTATTGGTGTAATTATAGGGTAGATGTTGGCGCAAAGGCGCTACTTACACTTAGCGGGGTAAGTGATCTCGGACAGGCATTTACATGGCGAGACGAAGTTGCTATAGATTCAAATGGTAGCTTCTTGCCAGCGAACCTGTCTAAACCGAGTATCTGCGAAGGGGCATAATCGTGAATAAAATTAAGTTTTTGGGCGGCTTTACGTTGTCCTTTGCCATTTTACTGTTCATTATTACATCTTGTAATACTAGCGGTACTAATATTATAGATGACAAACCTGAAGTTGGCTTTACGAAAGTTCACACAACACAAGTAGGATCAGCAAGTGCAAATATTGTTGCACCTGTTGGCGAAGTGAATATTGAAGTTGGTGCTTCAAGTGCAAGTCTGCTTAATCCGATAGAAAAAGTAACTGTTGCAGTTGTTGATGGCACACAACGGGGCGAGGATGATTCAGCACCTTTTGTTATTCCTATTACTTTCTCTTCTGAAGGTGAGTATCAGCTAGTAGCAAAAGCTATTGACAAAAATGGTCGTACTAGCAATGAGCAAACCATCATGGTCACGATTGTGAGTAGTGATGGTGCTCAAGCTGGTCAGGCTGTGCCAACAGCTAGCTGGAGAACGCCAGTACAAAATGAAACAGTTAGTGGAAATGTATTATTAGAAATTGAAGCAACTGATTTTAATGACCCACTTATCTCTGGAGATGATGGACAGATTACTAAAGTTGAATTCTTTGCAGGTTCTCACCTAATTGGTGCAGGTGACCTTACGAGTTCTAACTTGTATCGATTTTTGTGGGATAGTACAGGACCAACCCCAAGCAATAGTGCATTTTTTGATGGTGAGTGGGACTTGACCGCAGTAGTTACTGATAATGAAGGCTATTCTGCATCAGTTACGCAAACAGTCAAGTTAGATAATGCAGTTGCACCACCAGAAATTCAAGCTGAAGTTAAAGTGAAAAATATCAGACCTACACCGAAAGTACTTGTTGGTTGTGTCGCAAATACAAATTCAGATCCAAATTTTGATCCAGCGCTTTTAGGGTGTTTTACAGGTTCGATTACGGTTGATGTTACTGTAACAGACGATACAGGTGCTGCTGAAGTTACGCTGAGATACTTCAACGAGACTCAAAAAGAAGGTAATGTCATAGGAAGATCGAGTACATGGCCTTACCAGTTTGAGTTTGATACAACTAACCACAACAATGGTGACATGATTACCTTCAGTGCTGAAATCACCTCTGGTGAATACAGCGTGCAAGGTCCTGTCTCTGACCCAATTGTTGTTTACAATGAAATCTTACCTCCTATTCTAACAATTCTTAGTCCAACCTCTGAAACAAGTGAGGTTAATGGTCTAATGGATGTAAAAGTTGGGGTTGATAATCTTTCAGCGAATGATTACACCATGGACCTCAATGGTGACAATGTAGTTGATCACGGTTCGAATGCACTTGAAGGTATTCTTGTAGAATTTCTACTTCAAGATGGCAATGATGATAATAAGTTAGCTGTTGCTGATGAGCGTATAAGTGATGCAAACTTGATTCAGACAATGTTTGCTGAGCTTGATGGTAAGTATGAAACACCAAGAGGTTTTGATACGTCTAACTATGCAAACAGAGAGTACATTGTTAAAGCGAGTGCAAGGTTTAAACGTATATCGACAGGTGAAGTTTTTATCTTAGAAGATGAGGTTAGAGTTCGAACCCTGAATTCTGGACCTGTTCCACCTTCGGTGCTTATCTTAAGTCCAGTAAATGGTTCTAATGGTGCTGCACGTATCATCCGAGACCCGTCTGATGCTTATATTTCAGTTCAAGGTACGGATGATCAGGGAATTGTACATATGGAGCTAGAAATTTTTACAGGTGATGTTCAATATGATGAAACACCTTCAAGATTTGTTCAGGCTTTAATTCCAGCTTCGACTTATGTGAAAGCTGCACTACCTGTAAATTATAATGCACATCCGTACATACCTAACAGCCCTCCAGGTACTGATTACACAATCCGTGTTACTACACAAGATACCGATGGTAACAGAACGCATCAAGATACAAAGATTCGTTTAGATCGTGCAACTCA
>CALGZD010000185.1 GCA_937934635.1 uncultured Deinococcales bacterium | reverse complement strand
TACAGGAAACACGACTTTAACAGGATTATCTGTTAATGATGACAAACTTGGTGTTATTAGTTGCCCAGCTACAACATTATCAGTAGGTACAAGTATGACCTGTGGAGCGACTTACACTGTTACTCAAGCTGATATCGATGCAGGTGGTGCGATTGTTAATGTTGCAACAGGCGATAGTCAAGAAACAGAGCCTGTAACAGATACCGTGAGCGTTAAGATTATCCAGCGACCAAGTTTAGAAATAGACAAAGTGTTGACAGGTAATGCAGATGAAGATGGGTCAGGAACAGTTACCTTGTTTGACACCTTGAGTTACAGCATTACTGTGAGTAACACAGGTAACATGACGCTTACAAATGTTATCGTTAGCGACTCCTTAACAGGAGATACTCTGACATGTCCAACTGTGGCAGTAGCAAGTACGTGTGTGCTCAATGTTACTTATAACATTGATGTAGCTACAGCCTTAACAGGTGAAGTACGCAATGTTGGTCAAGTGACAAGCAATGAGACGCCTCCTGCTGAAGATGTTGAGGTTGTTGAAGTTGTTATTCCTGTTGCTAAGATTGGTTTAATCAAACTTGTTGCTGAGCCTGTATTAGATTTTGATACGAGTTCTTACTTGATTACCTATACTTTGGATGTTGGTAACTACGGTAATGTTGTTTTAGACGATATTCAGGTTATTGATAATTTAGACAATACTTTTGGTGCTAGCACGTATAGTGTGATTTCTATCTCAAGTAGTGATTTGAATGTTAATCCTAGATTTGACGGCTCGAGCCAACCCAATCTACTAGCTAGCGGTAATAGCTTAGTTGTTGCTCAAAGGGCTACCGTGTCTATCACGATAGCAATACCATTTGAAGAAATTACTTCAGAAACAACCTTTAGCAACATTGCTGAATCTGAATCTGAAAGTCCACTTGGTCCAGTTTCTGATATATCATCGGCAAATGATACTTCTGGTGATCCAGATGGTGATCCAACGAACGACCAAACACCTACGGTGCTTACCTTACAACCTGTTGCTGAACCCAAGCCAATCAATATCCGTATTGATAAGCAAGTACCTCAGAAGACATACATCATGGGTGAAGTTGTGCCATACACTATTACCGTTTCCAGTGATAATGATGTTGAGCCAGTGATTGTAGATATTGTAGATACGCTTCCTGTAGGTACAAGTTATGTTGAAGGTACGGCCTTGCTTACTATTGCAGGTGAGGATGCGGGTATAAATGCTATAAGTGAGAATGGTCAGCTGACATGGTTAGCAGTTCCACTACCACCTCAGCAGAAGGCCGTGATTAGCTATGACCTAAGAATTGGTCCAGGTGCTAAAGACAAATTGACGAACGTAGTTGAAGCAGTTGGACAGGGCACTTCTGGCAGAGTAACGGCGAAGGTTGAGGCTGAGGCAGAAATTGATATCAATTTAGAACTCTTTGATTTAACGACAAGTATCTTAGTTGGTCGAGTCTACATAGATGTAAATGATTCTGGAGAATATGATCGTAATTTAGATATTCCAGTTGAAAATGCTCGACTTGTTCTCGGTAATGGTTGGCAAACACGCACAGATGTCGAAGGTAACTATGCTTTCCGTGAAGTGCCTTCAGGTGATGTGATTGTTCATCTAGATAGAGACTCTGTGGTCTTTAAACCTCGTTATCAGAATGAAGCTAGCAATGAAGGCTATACGCACAGAGTGAGGATTCCTCAGGGTCTAGTTATAAGTGATTTCCCTCTAATTCAAGATAGCTACAGTAGTGCAACACGTGAAACAACAGTTGAATTTGGAGCATTGACAGTACATAAGAAGCATAGACAGCTTGATGATGTAGTAGAAGTTATTCTTGAACTTAGTAGTACGGATACCTATGAGTATTTAATCAAGATTGTTGATCCAATCCCAGGCGTAGAAGACTTAGAAATCGTTAGAGAAGTTACTGCTGGTTATGAGGAAGTCCTTCGATATACAGTACCTATGGGTACACCGTTAACGGACCCGAGCATTGCTTGGAACGAATAAGAAGTAATAAAGAGCTAACAGCACGTCTATATATTGGTAGGTATCTTATCTCTCAAGAGATATTTACCAATATATAAAGTTTTCCATGATTTTCTGCGACAGCAGTTAATCGGCGAGCTTTGTAACGAGTGTCTGTGAAAAAATACAGTAAGAATAAACTCACTCAGTGGGTCCAGTTATTTTGAGGAAATGCTAATAGAAGTTATATTTTGAAAAAACTCGAACAAAATACCAGAAAAAATAGTAGGAGAGTAATATGCAAAAAATTCTTTGGTTCATTGTAGGTGTTGTTCTACTAAGTGCTTGTACACCAGCGAACACAACACGTGCTACTCGTTTTTATGACGTGGGCGAAAACGGCATTGCCTTACGAACAGCAGATGGTTTAAGTGATCAGCAGCGTAGTGAGACGCTGGAGTTCCAAGCTAGTTATGCAGATGTGTATTATCAGGCAATGCGTGTTGCAAGAAGCATGACCATGCAGCAAAATCCATCGTTAGATAACTGGTTCTCTGATAATTGGTATTTGGCCTCAGAAAATGCTGATACTGGCGACATCATCGTCACACAAAACATAAGTGTGTGTCAGAATAACCGTCCTGATACCTGTTTACCTTTTCAGAATGCTGTAAAAGTATCGGTTCGAGATACAGGTGACTTAGGTCGTAAAGTATTTATTCAGGCTTCTGACTGGCATGCGGCTTCAACCGAAGCCCAGTTTGTAAGCTATTACATTGATGCACTAGAGCAAGCAATTAACTGATTGCTTTCAAAACTAAA
>CALGZD010000184.1 GCA_937934635.1 uncultured Deinococcales bacterium | reverse complement strand
TTTGAGTTATCTGACGACTTCATTAATTGTGCTAGATGGTAGTCAAATTCTTTTGTAAATACGCTTAGTGTGTTTTCTGTTGGCGACTATTCGTAATGAGGATGTTGTGCTTAGGTAAGCAGTAAAATTACCTAGAGACTTAGCTTTTTTGATACAATCAAGCAAGTCATATTTAACTTTAGTAACTAGTGCAGATTGGGTGATTATTTACTAAGGTTTGTATGGGTCTAAACTCTATTAATCTATGATATAGGTAAGAAAGATATCTTCTTATGCAGCAGCAAGCATCTGACAATACTATATGGCGCTCCTATAAAAACTTAACAACCTTTATTGAAGGTTATGGCAAGAAGCACCAAGCACAATACTTAGTTCCCTTAAGACTCTTTATTGGTCTTGGCTGGATACGTGCTGCAATCGAAAAACTTATTGACCCTCATTGGCATGATGGAAGCAAACTCCTTGCTTTTTTTGATGCTCAAATTATGGGAGGGTATGTAGTTTTCCCTGCCTATCAATCACTTATGGAGGGCGTATTTACTCAGCAAGTTGTCTTTATGAGTTGGCTTGTTGCTGTTGGACAGTTACTGGTTGGTATAGGGATTTTAACGGGTACTCTAACATCTGTTGCTTTGATAGCAGCCATCTTTCTGAATATGAATTTTATGTTTGCTGGAAGGGTTAATCCTTCTGCCTTTTATCTTATAATTCAAATGGTGTTATTGCAGAGTAAAGCTGGGCAGTTTTGGGGTTTAGATCCATGGCTAAGCCGAAGGAGTAGATTACTCCCCATTTACCCAAGCTATTTGAGATTCAGTTATAACTTGAAGAAGAGACTAAATAGTAAATATGGATTTATAGCCCAGGTCGCTCTTTTTGGCGGTGCGTGTGTTGCTTTTGTGCCCTTTATAAAGAGTATTAACCTTTCTAGTTGTTTAGCTTATTTGGGATTAGCTGCACAATCATTGACGTTAGGTCAGCCTGCTCCGTGTGTTGACCTTGCACATTTTATCGATGACCCTGCTATCTTTTTGTCGATGTTATGTGCTTTTACCTTACTATCAACTATTCTGCGAGTATTTGACCGTTCAAAAGTACAGAGTCTTTAGCCTATCTATATTCGTTACGAAGCTTGTTGATTAAAGCTAATCGTGGAATTGTTTTAGATATCAGTTAATGCTCGATTGCTAATGAGTGGGCTGAGTTTGTAATACTCTGCTCGTGTTCTTGCAAAGTGCTCGAGCTGTACGCTGTTATCAGATAAACAATAGTCTAGCGAATATCTATCAAGATCGTACTTTTCTAGTTCACGTGCTTTAAGTGCTGACCAGTGTAAATCAGAGGCTGACATCGCTTCGTTTTTACCATCTTGTGCCCAACACGTAGAGAAACCTTCAAAAATACAAGCGTCTACAAATTTGCTAAGGTCAGGCATAAGTGCAAAACCCCGATTAGCAATAAGATATGTTGATTGATTACTCGTTGTACTAAGTTCTTTTAGAGCATTATCTATGAAACTAATCAACACTAACATGCCACGTTTGTCTTCTGGGAAAATATCGATAACGTCTAGGCTATCTAACAAAAATCCTTGAAAACCTCTTGCAAGATAGTCTTTAACCTTTGTTTGGATTTTATGTTGCCAATCATCAGAACTGACATATACATAATGCGTATCCCAATCTGTATTCATGCGATTACGCCTATAAGGCTTATCAGTATCAATGAATTCTTTAGGGTCTTCACCTAGACTTAAATAAGCTAGTGGTTTTACACCACTAGCTCGAAGAAAATTAATTTCAGAATCGCGATAATAGGCAGGTTGAAGGACGACACGCTCAAAGCTCTTTAGTTTATCTAAATTTCCTGAACCATAATAGATTTTTAGAGCTTGTTCATGGAGCGTGTGTTTATTAACTCTCTGCTTAGAGGAGGTAGATTCCATAGGTTTCAACACGGCGTGTATGAATTAAAAAGCGAATGCAAAGGATGAAATTCAGAATTAGAAGAACAAATATCAGTGGTAATGTTGGTGTCATCAAACTTAGTAATCCCATAGCAAAGAAAGTTTTGTACACAGGATCTGTTTCATTCAAGCTTGATAAACCAAGCGCAAATGCGAGGCTTAGACCAAAGAGTCCAAAGTTTATCAACGGAACGAGTTGACCTACGGACCAGCCATTAAAAGTCAAAGTGAAAATACCAGCGAATACTAGTAAGAATGGTAAGAGATATTTGAAGGAGATAGTAAGCGTTTGAGTAACGAAGATACGTCTTGAACGTACATCGTCTGCCCAAAGAAGTTCTTTAAGCATGCTTCTAAGCCACAGTACAAGACGTTCAGCACCCATTAGCATGATGACAATCACACCAATTCCCATTGCGTTCCACTGAAGTGAACCTTGCTGTAAAAGTGCCATAAGGATTAGACCTTGTCCTAAACCATAGCCTGTAACAGGTAGCATGGGTACAAATCTCTTAGAAATCCATTTCCATACACTTGTTGGCGGAGGTGTTAGCAAATCATAGACCATGAATATAGCAGCAACAATAAGTGCTAGAAATGTGATAGCTGGTGGTGCTTGAAAAATTGATGCAAAAAGGAGCGCACCAATTGGAATAAGCCCATAAGCAGAGTCAACGTAATAGTTGTCAAAACGTTGATGCCATGTCCAACTTGCAACGCCCCACCAGAAAATACCAAGACTTAATTCTGTGAAACCGATTGGAAACAAGGCAAAAATTGTAAAGATACCAACTAAGCCAATGTATAGCGCCGCAGTTACTACAGCTTGGTGTTCTTCTGGTGGACGCTCACTTGGGGCTCGAGCAATCAAAAAGTTCCCCATGAAGGACCAACTAATGATCCACAGAACCATACTCCAACTGCCGTCTACAAAAGCAAACATCGTGACAATAATTGCCATTAGAAGCACAAGTTGCCTAGTCCATAGTGGACGTTCATTTTCGGCAGCTTTGAGTCTTTCTCTAACCTTTTTAGGTGTTTTAGCAAACATATCTCGAGCAAGCCCGAAAATGTCATCATAGCCAAATTCTTTTTTGATTCGGTGTTGGTTATACCCTAAAGATTCAAGGTGTGCAACAATTTCATGTTCGCTAGACGCCTCCATGCAAACCGTATTCATCAGACGAGATAATTCACTTACATCATCTTGACTACGCTCGTCAACGTCAACCTTTTTCTTTTTATCTGATTTAAATTCAGCTTCCAATGTCGGATCGCTGTATTCGCCCATCATGAGAATATCATCTCCCCTTGCTCGTTATAATTATTCGCTGAGCCACTAAATTCTTCATATAGATTGCTGTAGTTTTCACACATTTGTTTGAGTGTAAAGTGGTCAAGGCAACGTTGTCTTGATTGCTTTCCAAGTGATTCACGTAATTCTGGGTCTTTTAGCATTTTGATAAGCCCTTCACCAAGTGCATCAGGATTACGAGGAGGAACCATAAGTCCAACATCACCTATAGCGTCACCCGTACCACCAGCACGGGTCGATACTACAGGACGACCACACATCATTGCTTCAACGACTGTATAAGGAAAGCCTTCTGAAATACTAGAAAGCACGACTACATCTGCGGCATGATAAGCCTTAGTAGCAGGTCTAATAGGTCCTTCAAAAACAGCGTTATTGTGCAGATCAAATTGGTCAACCAAAGATTCAATACGGCTGAAATAATCTTCGTTACCCTTTGGAACAGGACCAAACATACGCAGTTTCGCATTTGGAATTGCATCTCGTACAACTGCAAAAGCTCTTACCAATGTTTCTAAATCTTTAAGGGGGTCAATACGACCAATCCAAACAACTGTGGGTACATCATGATGTAGCGTTTCTGAAACAGAAAAGGCTTCTGGATCAATACCATTTGGAATAACCCGTGTTGTTTCTTGAAGCGCACCAAGCTTGAGTTGCCAGTATTTATTAAAGTGACTTACTGAGGTTACACAATGTGCTTGGGTATACATAAGTTTAGCTAAACTTTCGTAAAAACGACTACGAAAGAGCTTGAGACTATAAGGTTCATTTTCACCCTTAAAGGCTAAATATCGTTCTCTTAAGTAAACCCCGTGTTCTGTTAGAAGAAGTGGTACACCATAGGTATAAGCAGCTACATAGGATGGGATGACACAAAGTCCATTTGTGACGACGTGAACAATATCTGTTTCAGGCGGTACAAAAAGTAGTGGTGCTACAGTTGATTTTAACCAGTTGACGGTCATTGTGACTTCACCCAAACGAGGTGCTTTGCCTAATAATTCTGCGAGTGTTGCCCTAACAATTTCCCAAACGTTTCGTCCTTCAAAAAGTGGCCACAAATTATAATCATTGCCAAGTCTCGATAACATAATTAACGCATTGCCAAAGCTGTCTAAATCTTCGTAAGCAAAGGAAACGAGGTTAGGGAAAAGCATACTAAAGCGAACAGTTTGTTCCCGTCCTGCACGTTTTACATTTTGTCTAGGACGCCAAAAATGTGCAGGGGCTACACCTACAACGTTATCTGGTAACTCAATTTTTGGTTCTACGGGGTGTGGACCAACTACGGTTAAGACTTCAAAGTTGTAGTCAGGCAAACCATTAATAAGCTGATCACTCCAAGTACTTACACCACCCATTACGTAGGGGTAGGTACCTTCAGTTGTAAATAATATCGTTTTTGGTTTAGTCATGGCATTATGATTTCTAAGCTGTGTAATTTCTAAGCATTTTAATGTCTAAGTAATTCTTGTTTGCAATAGTTCAATCATTTGAATTTTGGTTGGAATGTATATAACAGCTTGTCTTGCTATACCATCTCATTAGTATTTATTCTCATTATATTTATTTCACTATCTCACTGTATTTCTGTAATTTCTGTATTTCGCTATTCACTGTTGAGCTTGAAGATGTTTACACCATGAATTTATTTGTAAATTTACTTAAGTAAAGTAATTGACCTAAATAATTGACTCTACATTTAGAAACATAGTAGAAGCATAGTTTTGAAATACATCCCATATTTAGCTATCTTTAACAACCCTAAATAGGGAAGTTGTACTGTGTTGTTTAGTGTGCCAGTTATATACGAGTACGAGGTGCAATCTAGCTATACTTGACTTCACTAATCTCTCATTGGGTGGTTGTGTTATTTACGTTTATTTCCCGTTAAGAGGTGTGTTTGGGCATTATTTTTAGTTATGAATTGTGTAGCCGTTATAAGTTTTCATCCTCCCTAAGGATGTTTTATTTAAGACCTAATGTTATTAGTTAAATTGCTAATAACAGGCATAACTAGTTTAGTAGTTTCAGTGAATATGAGTGTCCATTTACTTACTCTTTTTACTTTCCTCACAAGTGTTGGAGATCTGCTGGGGATAGATAAAATACAATTGAAGGCTATATTTATATGAGAGCTACAATTAGAGCTATGTAGCTCTATGGTAATAAATTGA
>CALGZD010000183.1 GCA_937934635.1 uncultured Deinococcales bacterium | reverse complement strand
CAAAGAGATTTTTAATATCGTTCTTTTATTTAACCCCATGAAGATTTTCCTACCTCTTTCCATTTTCTGTTTTTCAATAGGAGTGATATGGGGTTTGCCACTTGTGTTAAGAGGTAATGGTGTTTCTTCTGGTGCCTTGCTGTCAATACTCTCTGGTTTGATTTTCTTTTTTCTAGGATTGCTTACCGAACAGATTTCGGTGATTCGACAAATGAGTGTTGATAAAACCTAAGCTAACAATAATAAGTTGATAAAGCATACTCCCAAACTCGATAAAATAATGACGAAAATGGCATTATGAGATAAGCAAACTATTCTTACACCTATCGCATAAATGTATGACATATCCTCAATATTAGGAGACAATATGTTAGTTACAAAATTCAGGTGGATGCTTTGTGTCTTTATTGCCATCACAACCTTCACTTGTGGGCAAGCGCAAAATATTCCAACTCGTATACAGCAGGCACAAAACATTTTGCATATGCTTTCGCCAGGTGGTTATACCGTTTATGTACGTCATACGCACACAGACAGAATCCGTGGGGATACCGATTTGACAGATTGTAATAAACAGAGGTTACTTTCTGAACGAGGACGTGAAGAAGCTCGGAATATTGCAATAGCGTTTCAAGCGTTGGATTTGCCTGTTGGTCGTTTGATAAGCACTGAGTATTGCCGAACTAAGGAAACAACAGAGCTTGCTTTTAGCGAAGACTACAATGAAGATTACGAAATCATCACTCGTAGCGATTTATTTGCCGAGCTTCCAACGCTACTAGGCACACCTCCTGCTACAGGTACAAATACCTTTATCGTGGCGCATATTGGCACACTAGAAGGTGCAACAGGTATAAAGACAGGACGCAACACTCCTTTTGGTGAAGGTGATGCCATTATCTTTAAGCCAACCGTAGGTGGTGGCTATGAGATTGCAGGATTTATTGATGTTCTTGCTTGGTCAATTTTGGTTGAGGCAAAAAGTTTACTAGATGCAGATTAAACTAGTGCTTTAACAAGTGAACATCTAAGGGTGAATAATCTGAATTAGCTATACTATTCTGTACCCATAAGCTTTTCAGAGTTTAGCGACCAAAACATACCCTTTTATTATCAGTTATCGCTGTACTAGCTTGAATTTAAACTGCTAAAAATAATCAAAAGAAGTGCCAGTAGTATTGCAGCTAGCAAAGCTAAAGATGCTGGGACATACCACTTTGGTAAACGGTCCAGAAGATTGATACGTTCTTGCTCTTTCGCTGCTGCGATTGCTTCTTCATCTATTGATTGAGGACGTTCTTCGGCATTTACAACGGCTGAGACTGTGCGGTAGGTAAAGTTTTTGAAGCCACGCTTTTCAAATATTTTTTGAATAACACGGTTAACTGATGCCCTGACAAGATGCGTTAAATACTCTTCTAAGCCATTAACTTTTGAAAGTCGATTGTGCCAATCGGCAATTTCAACAACCCCAGACCATTCGAGACTTTCGGGTACAAATTCTAGTCTGATTTGTACATCTGTAAATGACGGTAAGCCTTTATCAACCCACATACGCATATGATCTGCGACACGTGGTGTTGCATTCAACCTAGTCATGAACTCACCAATTTGTGCTTGTGCTTCGATAGGGGCTTTTTTATTGCGAGCACTGCCATGAAACTCGACAAGATAAATGAAAGACACTACACACTCCTAGTTTCGCACCTGATAGCTAGGTACGTAATTCTTCTCCGCCTTCGTTGCTAAATTGCCCTAAATTACTGGCATAAACTACCAAGAGTGTTTCAGATTAGTCATCTAAAACGAGCTTATAGCGTCCCATCTCCACGGTTTACTAAAAGGTTTACTAATTTATGTTCATTTTGCCAAAAGTACATACAAACCCCAAAATTACTTCAGACAAAATAGTAATGAACGGTTCTTAATTTAACCTTAATCTAGCAATTTTGTAAAGGTATAGCAAACAGTGTTAGGCATGTTTATGGAGTACAACGATACAAATGGGAACTTGAGGCTCGAGCTCCCCCAACATTTACCTAGTAATTCAATAGTATAAAATAACAATCCACTACATAGATATTAAAATTTGATAGATATTAAAGCTTGATAGATATTAAAGTTTGAAAAGCGTGTTGAGTATATTTGCAGCTAAAATTAGTATTTAGATTTATCTTCTTGTCGAAATCCAAAAACCGCTCCTGCAACACCACCTGCAATATGCGTGAGCTGTGAAACGTTATCATTGCCAAAAATACCCATAACTTCCTTACCAACGAAAATCAAAGCAACGAGCACAAAAGAAATAGGAATTGAACCTCTTTGAAAATCGACGATAGAAACAAGCACAATAAACATAAAGACGATACCGCTAGCACCAAGCAAAGGTACAGATGAGATCAGGATATGTAAAACGCCTGTGAGTAAGGCTGTGGCAATCATCAGCAAGAGTAATCTCATACTGCCATATTTTTCTTCAAGAATTGGACCTAGCAGCAATATAAAGGTGAGATTCCCGAAGAGATGCTCCCAAGTTAGGTGTCCGAGTGGGTGGGTAAACAAGCGTAGGTAGTTTAGCGGGTTGAGTCCGAAGACATTTCTGGAAATCGAAAAATTACGAATAGTAAAAAACTCAAGAAAAAGTTTATCAACAATAAAAATCGAAACAGCTAGCAGTGAAAAGGTTAGGACTACGGGAGCATTAAAACTAAATCTTAATTTCATTCTTTTGTTCCTAGCTATTCTTGTCAGTTAATTGGAATTTCTTAGTTTGAAGGATAGGAAAACCATCATAACGCCGAACAAAATGGTGTAACCGCTCGTAATCAAAATAAGCAAACCTAGCTTATCACTGGCGAAGAAAAAGAGGTTAAGTGCCATGAAGATAGAAAGAACGCCCTCTAGACCCATAGCAGATTCCCCACCTTGTTGGTCATCGGTTAGATGATGTGGTTCGTCCTTAATAACATTACTATCATCATCACTTTTTTCGTCATTATGCCAAAACCTAATAACTGCAATAATAAACAAAATGCCTATGAGCAAAGACCACGTGGCAATTGTTAGATAAAGCTGAGTGACACTTACTGAAACAAAGATGAGGAAGAGACCTACAACAACATCTATCAAACCTTCAAAAAATAGTACCCACCAGTCAGGATAAAGACGGTTGGGTAAAGAAATGAAAATTGATATTAGCCCTTCAACGATTGCCAGTGAGCAAAATAGGTTGATGTACATAGGAGCATTTAGCTCTGGCCATAAAAGAATAGCGAGTCCAAAAGCTACATTGAGTAAGCCTCGAACACCCAATAACCACCACTGATTTGCAATTTTCCGTAACATACGTATCTTTGCCTTATCTAAATTGTCTAAATTGTTTAGAGCTTGATCAACATAACGATTTGAATCAGTATACCCTGCAACTATATTGCTAACTTCATACAATAGTGCTGTATGAAGTTAGTTCATTTGAGAATTGAAGTAAATAAGAGCAGTAAAGTAAGAGCAGTAAATAAGAAACTACCTATGCTTTACCTATAACTTCTTTGCCTACAAATGGTTGTAAAGCTGTTGGGATTCGTACGCTACCGTCTTCTTGTTGATGGTTCTCAATGATTGCAGCCAGTACACGCACCATGCCAAAGGCACTACCGTTTAGAGTATGCACAAGTTCAGTTTTACCTGAGCCTTGCTTGCCACCATCTCTAAAACGTGTTTGTAAGCGTCTGGACTGGAAGTCTGTGATGTTACTACAGCTACTTACTTCTAACCAGCGCTCTTGACCACCACTCCATACTTCGATGTCGTATTTCTTGGCTTGGGTGAAACCTATATCACCAGTACACATGAGGAGGCGGCGATAGGGGAGCTCGAGCCCTTCCAACATCTCTTCCGACGTAGCAGTCATGGATTCAAGTGCTTCATAGCTTTCTTCAGGTTTTGTAAACAAAACCATCTCAACCTTATCAAACTGGTGTACACGATTGATGCCACGAACATGTGCGCCATAACTTCCAGCTTCACGTCTGAAACACGCACTCGGTGCAGTGTAGCGCAATGGTAAATCATTCGTGTCTAAGATTTCATCTCGGTGCATCCCAGTTAATATCAGCTCAGAGGTAGGGATAAGATAAAAACCATCACTCACTGTATACATCTGACCTTCTTTGTCAGGTAACTGACCTGTAGCCTTCGCAGAATCAGCATTGACTAGTAAAGGAATGCTATGTTCGATGTAATCTCTATCAAGCAAACCGTTTAAGCTGTACTGGATAATGCCACGGAGTAAACGTGCTGCTTCGCCTCGGTATATCGGGAAACCTGCACCTGTTGTTTTTACACCACGTTCAAAATCAATCCAGTTATGCAGCGCAGCAATTTCCCAATGGGGTCTAGGATCAAAGTCAAACTGTGGCTTGCTCCCAACTTCTTTTGCTACAACATTGTCATGTTCACTTTCACCGTAAGGCACACTTTCGTGGGCAGGATTTGGTATTTCAAGAAGCAAGCTGTTATACCGTTCCTCTAAGCTGCGTGCTTTTTCTTCTAAACTTTTAACTTCACCACTCAGCTTACCCATTGCGTGAATCAAAGCATCTGCATCTTCACCTTTGCGCTTGAGTTCACCAATTTGTTTACTGTTTGCATTTCGATCTGCTTGCTTTGTTTCTAAATCTTGGCGAAGCAAATTGAATTCTTCATCTACCAATAAAAGCTCTGTAAGGCTTTCAAGCGCCTCAGGCATTTGTTTATCAGTAATTGCCTTGCGAATCTCGTTTTGATGCTCACGAATGTAGCGGATATCGACCATAGTTATACGTTACCTAATTTTTAATGTTGTCACAATAGATAAGGTGTAGCTCTTAAATAAAGTGTAGCTCTTAAATAAGGTGTGGCTCTTAGATAAGGTGTATCCCTTAAATTGGCTAATGAGTGAAGGAAGCGTGCTTTTGAACTTATGTCCAAAATACCGCCCAAAATACCGCCAAAGTGCATTTTCACTACTCACATTGTTACTTTATAGCACTGATTGTCATTCACCCAAATATATGCACCAAAAATCTTCAGCAAGTCTTTATAATGTGTCTGAAGTGTGTATTTATCGTGAGGAAAATGCGCTTTTTACGATAAAAAAATCCAGAATCTTGTTTTAAAAAGAAAAAAGTGAAAAAAGAGGGATATTTTAGGACTTGTCAACAGACTTTTCCTCTGATAAACTAATCTTCGCTTTAGGAAAGAGTAATCTTAAAGTAGCCGTATTCGGCGGTAGCTCAGTGGTAGAGCGATCGGCTGTTAACCGATTGGTCGTAGGTTCGAGTCCTACCCGCCGAGCCATACAGAAACACCGTCAGGGACGTAAAAAACCCTGACGGTGTTTTTTTGTGTAAATGGTATAGCAGTTCCACGATTTACTGACTTGGGTCAGTTAATCGTGAAAGAGCTTAAGATGCATTTGTTCGCATTTAGAGAAAGACTATCTCTTCTTTTCGTTCTCCACTGTAGCCACTGTCAAGATTAGTCAAGATTGGTCAAAATTGTCTCTGTTTGACTTGCCACACTCTTTACACTTGTATTTTTTTTCCCCAAAGGTGGTTTTCCGTTCTTTACAAGTGCTTCGCTTCTACAGTGATAACATTCGATTACTTTGATTGACCATCCACTACTATATCAACTTCTAATTATCCACTACCAAAGCTTGGTCGTGTTCATCTGTTGAATCTTCATAGAAGATAGGGGGTGTTTCTACAGCTCGAGCCCCACGCAGCAGTTCCTTAGTCGTAGGGTCAGGACGTTCTCGAATTTTATAGCCTTGAGCATCACGTTTATCACCGTAAGTATTAGTAATACTGCCAATTAAAAACAAAAGCCAATTAAAAAGCAATGTAGCAATAACACCAAAAATCAAAGCATAAATCAAAGATTCAGGGGTAATAGGTAGTCCAAGTTGGTAGTCATTTAGGGTAGCTCTGGCTATGGGGCGTTCCAAATCCACAAATAGGTGCTTAAGCCTTCCAAAAATACCTGCTGTTTCAAGATTTTCAACAAGTTTTCCTAAATGGTTTGTTCGAGCGATGTCATCGGTGAGTTTTTCGCCAATAATTTGAATATCGGAGCTACCTTGCTGATAGTGGGTCGCTAAGGCATCTAAATCAGTAGTACCAATGGTTTCTTCAGCGATACTTTCATAGCTTTTTAGGTTTTGCGTAGCTTCATCAAAGTGACCACCCAAACGCTGCTTATATTGTCCAATGAAGTTTGGTATTTGCAAACCAATAATTACGGCAACCGCAAAAATGATTTTGTCAGCTAAATTTTTGAAAATCCCAAGAGGACGACTAAAGAATTTCATAGACTATCTCCCTAACAACTCATACCAATTCTGCTTAAATCATAAAAAAGTTAAGTATACTTCTATTGTCAAATCCCAAGGGTGAAGCGGAATATGGTTGAGCACCTGACGATTCAAGCTAGTTATTTTATTCAGGATATTTTTGGACTCGGTATCATCCCATAAAGTCATTATACAAATAATCGTTAATGGTTATATGAATATGCATGGATTGAGAGTGTGTTTTGCTGAGGCTTGAAAGCAAATCGAGGTTGCCTTATAGGTTGACTTAGCAGAAGACCAGTGCATTAGAGCTGTTCTGAAATAACTTTTAAGGCTTAACCCTCCCCCCCTAAAAACACAAGCTTCTGGTCAATTGTTTAGTTCTCCTCTCTCAAGCTTAGGAGTTAGAAGTGAGGGTTGGAAAAAGAACAGTAATCATGCACCAGTTTTTATTTCAGAACAAGCCTATTATTTAGTGTTTGTGGTGATTTCACCTTTAGAAAGCTTGAAGCAATGTTTTAACAAAAGCGGTCATGCCACGGTACTGCAATATTTCTGGTGACATGCTAGCAACAGCTTTGGCAAAGACTTCTTTACGCTCTGCGGTATGTAATGCTTCTCGCAATGGTTGTTGAAAAATGCGAATGGCAAAGATACTACGGTGTAAGTGTGGAAAGGGCATCAGCGTTTGACGTTCAGTTCTAAAATATAGCCTATCAATAAGCTTTTCAGGGTCACTGATGTTGGGTAAATCTTGTGCAGCAAGTGTGTGATTGCCCATCAATATAGTATTGAGAGAAAGAGCATCGCTACTAGATAAACCCCAATTATAGCGTACAAATGGACCTTTGTAGGTCATAGCTTTCATGAGGTTAGCTTGCGATTTATTAAACTGGTCGCTGTGGGCAATAGGTTTATGGATTGCACCAAAGTCTAAGCCTATTTTTTCTTTAGGATCCCAGTGAGTTGGGAGTGCTACCAGTAAACACTCAGCACGGTCTTCTGTAGCGCCCTCTCCCGTTTTATGCATAATTGCTAGGTCTTCTTGTAGTGAGAGGGCAAGTAGGTCACAGAGTTTTTCAAATGGAGTTAGGACGGATAAGTGTTCAAAACATTGCCTTGCCAAGTCTGGAAAAGATGATGACGCTACATTTTGCGATAGTTCACCTTGTTTTGTTAGGTAGATGCCCAATAGGTTAGAGCCAAAACTATTTTTGTCGCTATAGATGTAGTCTGATTGTTCTTCTGAAATGATATCTATAAATTCCCAAAGGCATTGCTCAGTTTCCGATAGTGAGCTTTCTAGATAACAACGACTATGCTCAGGATAGTCTTGCAACATAGCAAGTTTTGCCTGTACAAAATCTGGATAGCGCTTATCAAAATGCAGCAGTGCCTCTTCAGCTTGACCAAAAAGGGGCTTACCTAATTTGTACATGTCGCTTGCCACAACAAAGCGTGGCTTTACAGGAAATGGAATGACTTCTGCTGGAAGCTCTGGTGGAGGATCTGGTGGAGGATGCATAAGTCAGTTAGCCTTTTTGTGTAAGTAGCATAATCCATGGCTCTACTTTGCCTGCCATCCCCATAACTTCACCTGTTTCTATGGAATCAATTGTGAAGCCAGCATTTGCAAGATGATTGGATAGTTCCTCTTGCGAGTAGTATGTGTAGAAGCGTCCAAATTTGTCTCGAGCCTCGCCCTCACCAAGCTTCATCGTAAGGTGAAAGTAGCCACCAGATTTTAATGCTTTATGTAGCGTGGCTAGAATCGCTGGAAGGTCAGCCCTGTCAGCATGTAACAAGCTAAAACTTGCCCAAATTGCATCGTATGTATCGGTGCTAGAAATATCTGCAAAGCTTGCTTGCCGAGCAGCAATGTCGTAGGTCTCATTTGCCATACGTACCATCTCGGCAGAGGCATCTACTGGATCAGCCTTCAAACCGTGTTCACGCATAGTTGCCGATGCATTGGCAGGACCACAGCCCAAATCAAGCACGAAATCGTTTGGCTTAAGTATCTCAATGAACTTAAGCAGCGTTTTGTCTGCTTCATTTGCCACAAGCTTTGCATAGGCTTCAGCTTGATTATCGTAGACGGTAATTGTCTCTTTATCTGTCATTAGAGTAGTGGATAAGACCCATCTTCATCATGTGTTTCTTTACCTGTTAATGCAGGCGTGAATACACAAACAATTCGAAGGTCAGTAATTGCCTCTAGCTTATGCCTATCATGCTTATCAAGTGTATACATTGACCCAGGTGCAAGCGTGTATTCTTCTCCAGTTGCCATATCTGTTAGCTTGGCAGTACCTTCAATGATTAAATTTGCCTCAATATGGTTTTTGTATTCCATTTCTTGTGTTTGCCCTGCTGCACAAGTAGTTTGCGTGACGGTAAATCCAACGCCATCATCTTTGAGAAGGTAGCGAGTACTGGTCCAAACGCCTGGGTTTTCAGCGTAAGCTCCTCTTGCTTTAACTTCTTCTAGTGTACGAACAATCATAGCTACCACC
>CALGZD010000182.1 GCA_937934635.1 uncultured Deinococcales bacterium | reverse complement strand
TTCCGCAGGCGTTGTGGGTTGGTTCAACAACCTCCTTGCTGAAGAAGGTTTAGTCAGTTTGATGGTTGCCAATGCGCCACGCTCAGTGACACCTTATGGTGGTAAAGGTTCATTCTTTGGCACAAACCCAATTGGCTTTGGTGCGCCTAGACCAACTAAGCCAGATGAAGCGCCTATTGTGATTGATATGGCAACTAGTGCGACTGCAAAAGTCAACATCAAACAAGCTGCCACCGAAGGTCGAGAGATTCCCCTTGGTTGGGCAATGGATAGTGAAGGCAACCCAACCACTGACCCTAAAGCTGGTTTAGCAGGGGGTCTAGCACCCTTAGGTGGTGCAAAAGGTTACGGACTTGGCTTGATGGTCGACATTATGGCTGCTGGTTTAACAGGTGGTAACTGGTCATACAACGCACCAATGTTTGCAGATAACGAAGGTCCAGCGCCGAATGTTGGGCAAATTATCATTGCTATGTCACCAGAGAAAATTGGCGGTGCTGACTACGACACTCGCATCGAAGATATGCTTGGGGAATTAGAAACAAAAGAAGGGGTTCGTTTGCCTGGTGTACGTAGGCATGAGTTTAAACACAATGCTGAAGCAAATGGGATTGAGGTACCTCAGGCGTTGATTGAGCGAATTGAAAATAGTTAGGGGCTACGGATTACACTTACGGATTATACTGGCGTTTCCACGTAACAACTGTACACACTAAGTGAGTTAATTCTTACTCATTAGAGCTGTTCTGAAGTAACTTTTAAGGCTTAACCCTCACCACCCTAAAAACACAAGCTTCTGGTCAATTGTTTAGTTCTCCTCTCTCAAGCTTGGGAGAGGCGTTAGAGGTGAGGGTTGGAAAAAGAACAGTAATGATGCACCAGTTTTTATTTCAGAACAAGTCTAGTGACTAAAAATACAGTGACCAAGCGTGGTAGAGCTCGGTCACTTTCAGTCTTATGAACACACGTTATATGTGCTGTAGAGGTTACGTTGAGTTTAGCAAAGGCTTGTCAATCAAGCATCAATCTATCTCAGAAAAAGATTAATTTATTCTTCATTTATGGCAAAATACCCTCAATTACCTTCAGATAATCTTGCACTTACCTTCTCATAAAACACAAATTCACGTGAGTATATTTATTGCCTACCTCTTTAGTCATTTCCACTAACTCAATTTCTAAAACTCGCAAGAAAGCGTTTAACTTTGATGATATTTCACTTATGTGCCAAGGACTAAAGTAAAAGATACTATGACTCGTCCCTTATCTGAAATTGCTTTAGGGCAAGATACACATAACCAAATACCAAACCCCACTCAAGCTGATACTACACCAGACTTCATCAAAGAGACTATTAACCAAGAAAGCAATGCATTGCTGTCTAAAAAAGATGCAGAGCAAGTTCGTTTAATAGCTGAGAGTACACACGATTTAGTCTGTATGCATGATGTTGATGGAAAACTTCTTTATGTTGCATCAACGTGTCATACTTTACTCGCATACACAAATGATGAACTCATCAATAAATACCCCAAACAGTTTGTCCACCCAAATGATCTTTCAAAAACTACAGCAGCCTTTAATGTATTTGCAAACTTTAAAACAGGAAATGAACAACCGAGGTTAAAATTTCAGTTTAGAGCGCTACATAAAAATGGCAATCCCATCTGGCTTGAATGCCAACTTCAAGGCATTTTTGATAAAGAAGGCAATGTAGTTGCCACAATAAGTACTTCAAAAGATATTAGCCAATACTATAAAACTGCCAAACAATTAAGCTATCATGCAACACATGACTTACTGACTGGACTCAATAACCGCCGCCTATTTAAAGAGCGTTTGTCTCAAACTTTAGAGTCAATAGCTGTCAATCCTGATACCTATAGAAAACAGATTTCTGTTTTGCATATTGACTTAGATAGATTCAAAATCATCAACGAAAGTCTGGGGCACCAAATAGGAGACCACCTATTGCGTGCCATCGCACAACGCATTCGTCATAGCGTTCACTTTGATGACATTGTAGCGCGACTTGGTGGAGACGAATTCGCCATTTTACTTTTTGATATCGAAACCCGTGATGATGCCACCAAGGTAGCTGAGCGTCTACAAGCAAAAATTCAACAAGCCTTTCGAATCAACGAAAAAGATGTCTTTATCACTGCTAGCATCGGTGTAGTTTTCTCAATTATTGAGACTAATGAAGTATTACGTTTAAAGCATAGTCCTGAACAAGATTCAGAAACTAACTCATCCACAACCTACACAAGTGTTGACGCCATGATGGGAGATGCAGAACTAAGTATGTATCACTCAAAGACATCTGGCAAAGCACGCTACACTATCTTCAATAAATCTTTGCATAGCAACTCAGATGTAGGTAGACGCTTACAGCTTGAAGGCGACCTGCGTACAGCACTTAGCAACAAAGAACTCTTTCCACTCTATCACCCAATTCTTAGCCTACCTTCTAACAAGCTCATGGGCTTTGAAGTTCTATTGCGTTGGCAACACCCAGAATTCGGACTCATTTCCCCTGCTGAGTTTATCCCCATTGCCGAAGACACAGGTGCAATCACCCCAATTACACTCTGGCTACTAGAAAAAGCTTGTGGCAACTTAGTTGCTTGGCAAGAAAAAACAGGTTATGAACTCAAATTAAGCATCAACCTATCACCAAGTATGTTTAGCATTCCTGATATTGATACTGCGATGAGTGACATCATCGAAAAATTCCCACTTAATCCAAGTAGCATCAATCTTGAAATCACTGAAGGTTTACTCATGGAAGATATGGACTATGGTGCAGAGCTTTTAAATCGCTTACGTAGCCGAGGTATCCGAACACACATTGATGACTTTGGTACAGGTTACTGTTCACTTAGCTATCTACACAGCTTACCCATTGATGCTCTGAAAATTGACAAGTCCTTTATCAGTGGTGACGGTGCTTTGCATTCAGGCATTGTGCAAACGATCATTTCACTAGCACACAATTTAGATATTCCAGCTATTGCAGAAGGCATCGAAGATACCAAACAACTTAGCATACTCAACACCCTGAAATGTGACCAAGCACAAGGTTTCCTTTTTAGTAAACCAATCTCGGTAGTAGATGTTAATAACTTCTTAGAGCAACATACATCATCAGGTTATATTGTGGGCTTTAAAAATCTTGCTGAAAAGGAAATGCCCCGCCAAAACATTAACGGCACCTAACAAACACTCCTTAGGGCTGCTTCTTCCGACCTGACCCATTTCGAAGGTTGCCACCGCGTTAAGCCGACGGAGCGAAGAAAAGTGTATCAGGCTACAACACATTTGTAAAGGTTGTTTTTGGGTGTGTCCTGTTGAAAATTGAAAACGATATAGCTAACCTAGTTTGCTGTTAAAATCTATAGGACACACCTTTACAGTTTATGAATGAACACAGTTTAGTGGTAACTGCTGCGAAATTTACTCCAAAAATCTATCGCAGAATTGTTCATTACACTTCGTTTGGAAACATGCTGTTTGATTATCATTGCTTTCCCGCTTAAATAAGCCATCTATTCTTCATTTTTTCTCACTACAATCCTTACACAGTTTCGGAAAATCTTGACCTTCCAAATCATAACGATGCTTTGGAACTTTAATACTGTGTCCACACTGAAACTTATGGATAAGCAAAACATCCAACATGTCTTCTGCAGTTTCATCTTTGGGATTGTTTTTAGCAGTCAATTGATTATTTGGCTCTAATGATTCTTTAAATGTTAAAACCTCTAAAACATCATCAATGATTTCTTGCCAACTTGGTACAACCATAGTTAACTCCTATCACTTTTGCATTTGTAAAATAGATATCAACTGCTTCAGAAACATCTAGAGCTGTTGAAAAAAACTTACAAATACTACTTTGCTTGAGGCATCTTTAGTCTAATACCGAAATGAATCATAAATGTCATAGTCACAAACATAGCTACAGTTTCGTAATTTGTGTGCCCTTCGGTTTTAAAGGCAACTTTTTCTGCTGATTGATTGTGACTTTCTTCTGTCATCTTCTTTCAGTGACTTTCTTCTTTCAGTTTAGTCTAAAGCATTAGCGTTAATTAAACATAATATTAAGTTTGCAACGACTAGCATTAGGCAGAACTATTAATTTAGGCTAGACAAAAGCTTCAAACTCATCTAAACTGTAGCTATGCAATTGAAAAAGCCTCGTGTTCGCACACCTAGAAGCTACAAATGGCATCATCAACGCTGGTAAGTACTAGATAGCGTTATTCAATTTACTATAATCCCTTTTACAATTTAAAACTCAACTACTATCAAGGTTATAGCTATATCTTGAAGTACTTGTAATCATCATTTTTCAATCTTATTTCTCAACCTTACTTTTTAACCTCAGAAAGGTCATTGTTATTATGTTATTTCCATTACCTAATGAACGTGGACGTTTCGGAATGTTTGGCGGACGCTACGTTCCTGAAACACTCATACCAGCACTCGATGAACTAACCATCGCCTATAACGAAATTGCTCAAGATCCTGAATTCCAAGCTGAATTTCACGACTATTTAAAAAAGTATGTGGGACGTCCAAGTCGCTTATACTTTGCCAGTAATCTGACAAAGCACTGCGGTGGAGCAAAGATTTACTTAAAGCGTGAAGACCTGAACCACACAGGTGCACACAAAATCAACAACACGATTGGGCAAGCCCTTCTTGCAAAACGCCTTGGCAAAAAACGGGTGATTGCTGAAACAGGTGCAGGACAACACGGTGTGGCAACTGCAACCGCAGCAGCCCTTTTTAATCTTGATTGCATTGTTTATATGGGTGAAGAAGATATTCGCCGTCAGGCGCTCAATGTATTCAGGATGAAACTTCTTGGTGCTGAAGTCCGCCCCGTCAGCAGTGGTACAAAAACACTTAAAGACGCTACCAACGAAGCCATTCGTGATTGGGTCACCAATGTACGAGATACCTTTTACATTATTGGTTCAGTTATCGGACCTCACCCATACCCAATGATGACACGTGACTTTCAAAGTGTCATTGGCTTTGAAACGATAGATCAACTTGAAGAAGCAGAAGGGCGCAAAATTCCTGATGCAGTCATTGCTTGTGTTGGTGGCGGTTCAAATGCAATTGGCATTTTTGCACCTTTTGCTTATCTTCCTGAAAACGAGCGCCCGCTGCTTTATGGCGTAGAAGCTGCAGGGCACGGTGTAGATACTGGTGCTCATGCAGCGAGTATTTCTGCTGGTAAAACAGGTGTATTACACGGTTCGCTGATGTACCTTATGTCAGATGAAAATGGTCAAATTACACCTGCACACTCTGTATCGGCAGGGTTGGATTATCCAGGCGTTGGTCCTGAGCACTCTTACTATGCTAAAGAAGGCATTGCCCAATATATAGGCGTTGATGACGGTCAAGCTTTGGAAGGCTTTAAGGCTTTAAGTGAAATCGAAGGCATCATACCTGCGCTCGAAAGTTCTCATGCCATTTACTCTTGTATGCAAATGGCAAGCAAAATGAAATCGGATGAAATCATTGTTGTTAATCTTTCAGGCAGAGGTGACAAAGATGTGACTGAAGCTATGCGCGTACTGAAAGAGTTTGAAGGGCAGGATGCCTAAATGACTAGAATCAAAACTGCATTTGAAAAAGCTGCTAGTGAGAATCGTGCTGCTTTCATACCGTATTTGACGGCTGGCTTTCCCACAAAAGATAGCTTTATAGAACATGCTAGTACACTGCTCGAGCACGGAGATATCCTCGAAGTAGGTCTTCCCTATTCTGACCCCCTCGGTGATGGTCCAACCATTCAAAAATCTTCAGAAACTGCTTTAAGTCAGGGCATGACTACCCAAGATTCTTTTGATTACATCAAAGAACTAAGAAGCAAAAGCGACAAAGCTATTGTCATGATGACTTACTACAATCCGATCTACTGCCATGATGGTGGTGAAGCAGGCTTTTTAAAAGACTTGAAGGAAAGTGGTGCTGATGGCATCATTTTGCCAGACTTACCACCAGATGAAGGTGAAACACTGATTGAAGCAGCACGTGAATTAGATTTAGATACTATTTTTCTTGTTGCGCCAACATCAACCGACGAGCGATTAAAGACAGTCACAAATGCCTGCCGTGGCTTCATATACGCAGTCTCAGTTACAGGGGTAACAGGTGCAAGAGATGCACTCCCTGCTGATGTACCAAGTTTAGTGAATCGAACGAAGGCTGTCAGCGACCTACCTGTAGCAGTTGGCTTTGGTGTCAAAAATGCAGAGACAGCGTCACCAGTAGCTGCGGTAGCAGATGGCGTTGTGGTAGGCTCTGCTCTTATATCTAAATTAGCATCAGGCGATACTGTCGATGACTTGGCCGCAGAAATTGCAGGGGCTTGTAAAAAGTCTTAGCCCATCTACAAAAAACGACGGTTTACCAGATTTCGTGTATCGACTTGTGTAATCCTTGATTTAATCAGTTTGCCTTAAAATAATACACACGAAATCGGAAACCTTCCAAAAAACAAAACAAGCGGGATAGCTAAAAAAGCTATCCCGCATTTCTTTATGCTTTGAAATACTATTCAGAAAGCTCGTTTTGTAAATACTCTATTGCTACTTCTAAAGCAGTTTCAGGATCAACTGCTATGTCAGGCTCAACACCACGCCCCTCCCATGTTGCACCACGAATCGGTGCTAGCACACCTGTAGCAATCCAAGCTTGTGAACCATCACGAAAACAAAATGGTACCAAGGTTTCAACATTTCCTGCTGTGGTTTGACCAATCAAGGTAGCTCGACCAGTTACTTTAAATGCACCTGCTAAACCTTCAGCAGCACTGTGTACATTGTCATTGATTAAAACGGCGAGGGGTAATTCGGTTTCTACCCGCCCAAACGCTGGGTAAGGTATGGGCAAAGTCCAATTAGAAATCATTCTAAAGATAAAGCCTCGTGTAAAAATACCTGCGGATTGAAACAGCTCAACTAGAATACCTCCACCATTATCTCGAATATCTAAAATAAAGGCAGTGGCACCTTCAGCAAGTAACGCTTGAACTGCGCTACGCAAATTACTAGCTACAAAATCAGTTGCCAAATCAGGCAAGGAAATATAGCCAATATTTTCTGGCAACAAGTAATAGCCAACATTACCTAAGTAAGTTAACTCATCTGCATATTCAGGCATATGCTCAAGTCGTTTTTCTTCTATACCGTCTTCTATACCATCTTCAATACCGTCTTTAAGAGCTTCTTCAGTATCACTGCCAATATTAGTTTGAGAAAAAACGCCAAGACATGCCAAATCACCGTACTTGTTACGAATTTCTTCAACTTTTACAGGCGGAACAAAGGTGCTGTGATTATCATCAAGCAAGTCATACATGTCTTCTAGCAACGCGTAAAATGCGTCATCATCTGCTGCAGCTAAAGCTTGTGGTTCGTATTCAAGCCGAGCTTCATTCCACATATCAGCGATGCCATCGCTATCCCAATAGCGTTCACTGACTAATCGCCAAGCTGTTTCAAATCTTTTGCCATAATCGATTTGAGCGGGTGTTGTACTGGTTTGATTAGTTTGGGATTGGTCCGTTTGGGCTCGAGCCCCCCCCATAAATCCTACAAACGTCAAGATTACAATAAATATAAAAAAACTAAGATTACAAAGCCTTTGAGCATCCATAATCTTAGTGTATCGCTAGTAAATTACCTGTTTGTTAGACCAAATTACTGTGCTACAGCCTAAATTCTATAACACCGCTAGTTCATCCAAATAGCTTTCAAGCAATTCCTCAGTTAGTTCAAAGCGCTGTGCGCCAATAGCAGTTGCATTCAACGCCCCTGCCACATTGCCTAAACGTGCTGCATGAAGGGCATCATGACCTTTCATAATGCCATGGGCAAAAGCAGCCGTAAAATAATCTCCAGCACCCGTAGAGTCAATAATATCTTCCCTATCTAGAGGATCAACAAAAGCATTCAATTCTGGTGTGACCACCATTGAACCTTGTGCACCAAGTTTAATCACCACTCGGTCTATACCTTCATCTGCCAATTCTTCAATTGCTTCAGAAATAGAATCTTGCTGTGTCAACGCGAAAAGTTCATGCTCATTCATTAGTAGGTAATCAACACCACTTATAAGCTCTGTCAAATTTCCTCGAATGCTATCTACAGCACCACTACCCATATCTACAATGGTCGTTAGGCGTGCTTCTTTAGCAATATCAAAGGCTTTGAGAGCATATTCACGCTGAAAGCCACCTACTAAGCTATAGGCACTCATCACTAAGGCATCAGCACTAGCAATATCTTCTTTGCGTAGATGTTCTGCATTTAATTCACGACTAGCACCAGGTGAACCAATCATGGTTCGCTGGGCGTCTGGCGTAATGATCAAGGTAATACTGCTAGTTTGTAACAAATCATCGTATTGCATTAAGCTTGTATCAACATTTGTTTTACGAATATAACTAAGGGCAAGGTCAGCAAAAGCACCCTGTCCTACACGTGTTGCAATCTTTGCATGATGTCCAAGTCGAGATAGCGCTGTTGCAACAGTTGCACCTGCACCACCAGGTTCCATAGAGGCTCGACTAGCAATAACCTCTCCCCCCAACTCAGGTAATTCATCTACAAAATACATTTGGTCTACTGTGGCATCGCCAACAACAATAAAACTAGACATTTCTTCTCTTAATTCTTCCCGCAGGCTTAATAAAAAAGTTTACTGAAACCTGCAATATTTAAAAACCTTACTTAAATGATGTAAAAGACAATTACCAAAATAAGGAACTAGCAGCACATGATAAAAATCAGGCAACAGTTTCCCAATCCTCCCATAGGTTTCTCTTTCTAAATAGCTTCTCTTTTGAATACCCTTAACAACAAGAGATTAGTTGAAAACCCTATATCTTTATATCAACTTATCGTGATTATAGGGCATTGTAACACACAAATTTCCAACATGTCATAGCACAAAACTACACTCAGTACTTCATTAATTCAAAATGAAGAGTATTGTGATAATCATGAGACTTCAAATGCACCTTAAACCTTGAGTTATACTTTAGGTACACAGCGTCAGGTACACAGCGTCAAATTTTATTCAGATTTTATTCAGATTTGATTCTGAGCACATCCCACCGTGTAGCAATTCCAAGCAAAGCTTGATTCACTTCACCAGATTTTGTCATCAACAAGGCTTCTAACTTTGAATCATCTAGAAAAAACATTCTGGCTTCTTCGACACGTGTGGCTTTTGCAATAAATTTGTAGTTGATACGTCTTTTATTGATTTGCAAAATCGACTCAATGGATTGATCTTTTAAAGCAATTTCCTCGTGTCGATAGTCAGCATTTCTTGAAATCCAGTGCGTAATCGTATTTTCTGTCAACAAACCACAAAACCGTCTATGTTCATAAACAGGAAAGCGACTGTGTCCTGTTTTTTTAATCAGTTTAAGTACATCTGAAAAACTATCATGACAAGCAACCGTCACAACTTTCTTTGCAAATAGCTGTTCTGCCAGTACAGGGTTAACTAATCTTTGACGAATAGCTTGAATATTGGCAAGCGTTTCTTCTGTGGGTACGGACAAGTACTCGTAAGGCTCAGTCAGGTTATGAACAATAACGTTTCGCAAACGAGCCATTTCTAAAACACTTTGAGCATCTTCCCAAGCACCATGTTGTTGCTGAAAATCTCTTACCAAGCTTGTAAAGCCCATGTAACGATCTCGCTTTACGGCTTCTTCTAGATATTTTTCGATTGCATTATAACTTTCAATGAAATCATCAATTCGGTTTTCTTGCTCTTGGCTTAGTGGCATAAATTCTTATCAGACCTTATTCTTAAACTTTATTCTAAAAGCTAGATTTCTTCTTTTTTTACAGACTTTACTACTTTTACAAACTGCACTACTTTTACAAACTGCACTGCCCTTTTACAAACTGTACTGGGTCACCAATTTTGATTAGTCCTGAGGTGAGGGCTCGAGCCGTAATTCCCCCGTGCCCACGCATAGCATTGTAACCACCTTCGCCCAAATTCTCTTCCATCCTTGAGCAAGGATGACAATAGCCAGTTCCTTCAAACTCAACATCACCAATCGAAAACTGCTTATCTCGCAGGGCTAACAAGTTAAGTCCTGAAACAAGCAAATTTCGCCTAAGTAATTCAGGCTCAACACTCTCTTTCGCTAAAAGTCCAGCAACAACTGCTAAATGCTCTTTCTGAATCAAAGTAACTTGTCTTTTTGCCTTCATATCAACCTTTTTGTTCATGATGCGTCTATCTCCCTGCAAGCCCAAACCTGCAAGCACTTCAACTTCTTCTGGTTGAATAATTGCACCTCTACGTTCACTCCGCAATCCAATCCATTCAAGCCTACCAACTTGAGGCATAGTCTCCATTAACTCTTTTACGCTTTTCTTTTCCATGCAGTCCTTATATCCCTGTAGTCCTTACATCCCTATAGCCCTTATATCCTTGCAGTCCTTATATCCTTGCAGTCCTTATATCTCTGTAGTCCTTATATCTCTGTAGTCCTTACAGTCTATAACGAGAAGTCTACAACAAGAATCGTTTCGAACTGTTAGCTTTAAACAAGCAAAAACAAGCAAAAACAAGCAAAAACAAGCAAAAACAAGCAAATTGTGTAATGTGTAAAGCATATTGGGTAAAGCATACTGGGTAAAGCATATTGGGTAAAACCTGTGTAAAACCTGTGTAAAGTAAAGCACTTAAACAAATCCACCATAGCTTCACTATTCGCTCAACATAGTTATACTAAGCTATATGCCAAGTCCAGATAAACAGCTAAGTAGCAAGATATCGCTTGAAGATAAACGTCAAGACCCTTTTCATAGAAACAAAAAAGCATGGCAAGCTACAACAGAAGCCTTGTTGCATGATAGACAAAAAATTGCGGGTGGCGGTGGTGAAAAAGCTATCACACGTCAGCACAAAAAAAATCGTTTGTTCGTTCGAGAGCGCATCGCAAAACTGATTGACCAAGATAGTAGCTTTTCAGAACTGATGACCTTCGCAGGGCACAATATGTATCTTGAGGCAGGTGGGGCTGTTTGTGGCGGCACAGTAACAGGTATTGGTCGTATTCATGGCAAACAGTGGATGATTATTGCCAACGATGCCACCGTAAAAGCAGGCGCTTTCTTCCCTATCACTTCAAAAAAAGTCATTCGTGCCCAGACGATTGCCTTAGAAAATCATATTCCAACACTTTATCTGGTCGATTCTGCTGGTGTCTATTTGCCCATGCAAGATGAAATCTTTCCTGATCAAGATGATTTTGGCAGAGTCTTCTATTTAAATGCTCGTATGAGCGCTATGGGCATTCCACAGATGGCAGCCATCATGGGTAACTGTGTAGCAGGTGGTGCATACCTGCCTGTCATGTGCGATACCTTAGTCATGACCGAAGGTAGTGGTCTATACTTAGCAGGACCAGCCCTTGTCAAAGCTGCTATAGGGCAGGACATCAGTAGTGAAGACTTAGGTGGCGCTGAAATGCACGCAAGCATTGCTGGAACTATCGACTACCATGAAGCTGATGATGACGCAGCCATAGGTCGCTTGCGAAGCTTGGCAAAGAACTACGCAGTAAAAGAAACCGCAGCATGGGCGCAAAACCGTTCTGATGTTCAAGAAGCAAAAGCAAAGCTCGATGATTTAGTAGGAATCTTACCTAGAGAAGGTGGTACACAGAGCTTTGACATGCACGAGCTACTTGCAAGGTTACTAGATAATTCAGACTTCGATGAATTTAAAGCTACTTACGG
>CALGZD010000181.1 GCA_937934635.1 uncultured Deinococcales bacterium | reverse complement strand
ATCAAAATGTGTTACGCCTCGTGATTTACATATGGATTTACCTTCTCGTACTGTCACTTGTAGAAATTTAGCTGGTGCAACAAGTGATATGTTAAGAGTGAAGCTACCTGATGGTAGAAGAAAACGACTTACAGTGAAGGAAGGTGCTAGATTACAAAGTTTCCCAGATTGGTTTGAGTTTTGTGGTTCAGAAACATCTCAGTTTAATCAGATTGGTAATGCAGTGCCTCCACTACTAGCATTTCATGTAGCAAACTCAGTCCTTGCATACCTAAATGGAGAAACAGTAATCAATAGCCAGCCCATATTGTTCTAATGTTAGACTTATCCAAGATAGCTAAAAATAAATCTAAAAAGGTACGTGAACTAATACATGATGGTGTGAAAATCATAGATTCTGTACAAGTTCCAATTGAGCAATTAACTGCTCGTAGACTTGAAAGAATGGCTATGTGTTTTCTTGCTCTTTGTGGCATTACAAAACCCAATAGCTGGAACAAGACCAAATCAATTTCTTCCGAGCATATATTGAGGTCAAGACAAATTATTGAATTTGTAAACATGAACTATGAAGAGAGTATTAGTCCGGGTAGTTATGATGATATACGTCGCAAAGATTTAAAGATGCTTGTCATGATGGGTTTGGTAGTAAAAAGTGCAAATAATCCAAATGCTGATACAAATGACGGTACTCGTGGTTATGCTTTAGAAGAAAATTTTGCCGATTTAGTTAGATGTTATAAAACTCGTCAATGGTCTACAAAATTAGAGTCTTTTGAAGTAGATACGGAATACCTGAAGTCCTTTTATGGTAAACGTGATAGGGAAAAGCTATCGGTAAGATTAGAAGAAGACCTGACTATATCTCTTGATACTGGACCGCACAACGAAATCCAAAAAGCTGTTATAGAAAAATTCCTTCCAAATTTTGGTTATGAATCTACTGTACTTTATGTTGGAGATACTTCTGCAAAACAGATTCATAAATATTCTGAGAGAATGATTGCACTTGGGCTAAATATTGAAGATCGTGGAATGTTACCAGATATTGTTGCATTTAGTGAGCAGAAGCAATGGTTGTATCTTATCGAAGCAGTACACTCTTCAAATCCTTTAAATGCAGACAGATGTATAGAATTAAAAAGAACTGTTCTCAAAGATTGTCCTTATGGAGTAGTATTTGTAACAGCTTTCTTAAATAGAAGTGAATTTCGGAAGTGGCTTCCTGAAATAGCATGGGAAACTGAAGTTTGGTTAGTTGATAATCCTGAGCACCTAATTCATTTTAATGGCGATCGCTTTTTAGGTCCTCATGAGAAGGAACCTGAGTTATGATTGAGTTCCTGCTGACATTAAAGATGTATATGCATAGGCAAGATAGTTATTGTGTTTGCAGATTTTGTATTGTTTTTGTTTAGGGCTGGTGTTCTCAAGTCAAAGATAATAAACTAATAGTATGCCAAAACTAACTATTGATGGAAAAACGCAAGAATTCGAAGCAGGCACTAGATTAAGTAATGCTATTGAGAGTATGGGTATTAACATTGGTCATCGTTGTGGTGGTCAGGGTAAATGCACAACTTGCCGTGTGGAAATTAGCAGTGGTGAACCAGATACGATGACACAAGCCGAGTATGACAAGCTTGTTGAAAAGGAATTCTTTGGTTCAGCACGTTTATCTTGCCAAATGACTTTGGAGCAAGATACTGAGCTTTCTGTTGTTATGACTTTAGAAAATACCGAAGGTTGGACCGATACAGGTAAGTCACTGGCTGATGGTATTGAGCCAGATGCTACGGTTATTGCTATTAGTGAGTTGCAGGGCTAGAAAAGTTCATTGCGAAGTATTGCGAAGTATTACGATAAATTTTGAGTAAATTTTGAGTAAATTTTTGAGTATTGGTGGACTATCTGCCCACCGTACTTTAGGTGCGCTACTTTTTTAGTAGCGCATTTTTAAGTTCAGGTGAGTATATTTTTTTCTAACCACTTCACAACACCAAGTTCTTCGGCTGAAATAACATGTTCTTGAGAGGCTTCAAGTACCTCAGGATAGGGGTCTTTCCCTACTGCCACGCCTGTGCCTGCCCATTCAATCATCGTCACATCATTGACACCATCACCAAAGGCGACAGTTTCTGATTGTGGAATGTTGTGCAACTTAGCAATTGTTTCTAGTGCGTGCCCTTTAGTACTACCTTCGCCAAGCGCTTCAAAGCCAAAGCCTTCCCAGTGGTAATAGACAAGGTTTGGATAGTTTGCTTTGATGTCACGCAGCAGGTCTGTGCAATCTGCTTTGAAAATGCCATAGTTGTCTATTGGAAGCACTGTGCCGTTTTTTATGTCATTTCTATAGTCGTCATGTGATTTGAGTTGGTAGCCAATGCTTTGATAGTACTGCCAGCGTTTTTTACTTGTATTTTCGACGTGCCAAGGTTGACCTGTTGTAAAGACGACTTGGCTATCTTCTGCTTGGTAATTGTCAATTGAATAGACTACTAAATCTTGTGGGGTTTCGCTTTGAAAAATAGTGTTGCCGTCAGCATCTAGAATGATGCCACCGTGATTTAGACCTATATAGCTACAGATTGAGATAATTTCGGGAAATGGGCTTACACCAATCTGGCTGCGTCCTGTAATGACAGAAACTTCGTGACCTTGTTCTTTAAGACGCTTGAGTGTAGGTACAACTTCGGGTGGGAGTTCGTGACTATCTGTGACGACGGTTTTGTCTAAATCAAAAGCGAATAACATGGCATCATCATACGAAAGATAGTGCTAACAAAATTGCCCTGTTATTCCTGTTATTAACAAACAGGGCTGAGGAATACGCTACTCAACAAGTCATCTTTAACCGAGACTTGCCTCGAAACTAATTGAATTGATGTATGGCTTGTCAGACAAAATGTCTTTATCTATAGCCTGCAGGGTCTGTTCATGTCGATAGAGAGCACAATTTCCATAGGCGTTTTAGCATAAATCAGCAAAGCTTGTATCACTTTGACTATTTTAAGCAATTTAAGCAATACTTTAGTTTCAAACTCATAAAAAGAACCTTCATTAATTCGGGTATTACTTGGCATATACCCACGCCAGAAAACTAATGTGTTTTATATTTTCACTAACGAAATATCGAGCTAAAGCTGCTTTCTCATACTCTTACAAAATTCTGAACAAACATTAACATCAAGTCTTACAAATTCCTTACTGTTGCCTCTACACTTATTTTTTAGGGAGAGAGCACATGGGAGTTGTTGAAACGTTAGCGAAAAAAGTTTTATTTTTAGTTTTATTATTCAGTCTATTAGTAGGCTTAGTACAAAGTGCTAATGCACAGACCTATAAAGAGGATTTGTTTCCGATCTGGCAAAGTCAGATACGAACAGTTGCTAAGCAAGAAGCTGTGATTAGCGCTAGCTATACGCTGCAACTACTTGATGGTGTGATGATTTCGGCGCCTACTGTGGGCGGCTCGAGCCTTGCTAATACCCCCATCAACATCGAATTTAAAAAAGTAAATGTTCCAAATGTCATTAGTAAAGCTATCAACTTACCTCTCTCATGGGAACTGGACTTTTTAGGCTCTTGGTATCAAGTCAAAGCACACAATGAAGTCACAACCCACGCTGGTAAGACACAAAAACCAGCGTTGCAAATTTCTGTCCCTATCCCAACTGATGTTCAAAGCGATGAATTCTTGGCTGTGCTTATTCACTACCCAAGAAATATCATTGGTAATGGTGCGCTCTTTTTGCTTGACCAAGGTCAGCGCAATGGAAATAACTATATTTTTGCTGCTTCAGGTATTTATGAAAAGCCATATAGTTTTTCACTAGTGCGTTTTCGTGATGCTAGCCAGGGAACAAAAAGAACAAAAAGATTTAGACAAACAACAAGCTATACGAGCCATAACCCCAACAGTCAGGTTGCTTTTACAGCATATTGCTCTGTAGATAGCGTGTTGCTACATAGCTGTAATCCAAGACAACTGTCGGTAGCTGCTGATGCTGCGCTCGAGCGCTACACTGCCTACAACTCAGTTGGCTTTGCCCAACCAGTAGTAGCTCAGGACATTGCAGTATCTACGCTTTATGGCAAAGCACTTAGTTTTAAACTGATGCTGAACAATCAAGAAGCAGATCGCTTTTCCTACAGACCTTGCCCAGCAAATACTGGTGCATTCGATACCGTTATAGGCAGATCCTATTCACACAACAGCCTTAGAGTATGTGATGCCAGCAGCGATGCTTTTATCAGAGCAGTGGTTGGACATGAGCTTTTTCATGCTGTTCAACTAGCGTATTTAGACATTGGTTATCAGGTCGATAATGATAATTTTGTTATTGAAGGTACAGCAACAGCAGCCATGTTCTCCGATAGCGTTGCCATGCGCCGACAGTCGGTAATTGATCCGAGTCAAGCGGCTGATGTTGCTGTACTTGGTATCGACCAAGCGCTGTTTAGAGAAAATACTGGCTTTTATGAAGCACAAGATTTTTGGGTTTTCTTAGGAGAGAGTAACCACTATTTTGGCAATGAAGGTTTTGCTTACCTACCACGCTTTTTCGAGTTTTACGCTAGACATTTCCATGGTAGAACGACGCACAGTGTTGTGAATGATTTTCTAATTCAGGAAACGGGCTATGGTCTAGGAAGTGCTTACTTTAACTTTGCAAAAAATCACTTTTTTGAGCGCAATGTAGCACTTGGTGGTTCAAATAGAGCGGTGCATGATGTTTTGCCTGGTGCACACCCCTGTGATTTTGATTATCGTAACCCGAAGGGGACAGTACTTATCAATAGACAGCAAAGAGTTGACTATGTTTGGCCAAGTAACTTTCAGCAGCTCAATAGTCTAGAGCCGCTTAGCTCAATGGTCTACAGATTTCATGTGCGTGAGGGTAGCAATATCAACAATATTATGGTGCAAGCACAAGGTAATCACGCTGATTTACGCTATAAAATTTATGAGCAAGGTAGCTATGTTAGTGATAACTGTGTGCTCGAGCCTGACAACACACCTCGCAATGTTAGTCTGGACAGAGAGAAAGTCGTTTACGTGCTCATGAGCAATACCAACATGGAGCAAGAGATTAGAGTTAACTTGTTTGTTGGTCCTGATTTAGCACTAGCTGGCAACAGATAAAATACAAAAATCAGGACTCACCAAATTTCGGGTGGCATTTTGTAAATGTGCAGCTTAGACTAAAGTTACTATGAGTGCCAGAATCCATAAAGAGTATCAAGAT
>CALGZD010000180.1 GCA_937934635.1 uncultured Deinococcales bacterium | reverse complement strand
CCATTACCTCTTAACACAAGTGGCAAACCCCATATCACTCCTATTGAAAAACAGAAAATGGAAAGAGGTAGGAAAATCTTCATGGGGTTAAATAAAAGAACGATATTAAAAATCTCTTTGATTGTTTCAACAGCAGTAAGTGCATTGATAGTGCTTTCTCCTGCTGTGCGTTCTTTGATGCGAATAGGGCGTTCAAGGACTAAATGTTTTTGGCTAATAAAGGTTAGCAAAATCACATCACTAAATGACATAGAATCTGGACATAGCTGTATGTGCTGCTGTGCTAACTCTGTATCATAAATTTTCATACCTGAGTTAAGGTCGTAAATATCATTCGGTACGAGAAAACGTGCAATCCGCCGAATAATGGCTTTACCAAGACCTCTATACCAACTTGCATTTTTCTGCCCTTTACGACTACCCACAATCATATCTGCGTCAGTAGCTTTTATTTCTTCTAAAAGCATTTCTACATCTTCAAGATAGTGCTGACCGTCACCATCTATGGTCACAGTATATTTTGTTTGACTTGCACGAATGCCAGACTTTAATGCACCACCATAGCCACGATTCACTTTATGGTTGACAAAGGTATAGCCTTCAGTACCTACCAAAGACTCAAGAAAAGCTTTGGAGTTATCTTTAGAACCATCATTGACAACGACAAGTTCCCAATTGCGTTCCTGACAAAAACTAATCACTTCAGGTATATACGAAGGCAGCGTTTCGCCTTCGTTATAGGCAGGCATTACTATGGTAAGTTCTTTCATTCTTTTATAGTTTACTTCAAAATTTTACAACCGTAATTGATTTTGAATCTCTCCCCAAATATAAATTTTTAGTCGCACTCAATTGTAAGCTGTTTTTTAAGTAGCATATCAAGATATGAAGCATCGATAGTGTTATGTGTCAAAACACTATACCCACTACCCTATATATCTTACTAGTACAGCGACAAACGATAATCAAAGGGTATGTCTCGTTGGATAAAAGTTGAAAAGCTTATGGGTACAGACCATTGAGACTCAATCAAATATATCAGCCCTCGCATGTTCACTTGTTAAAGCACTAGTAGATATTTAGAGAACACACAAAACTTAAAAATATACAAAAAAACACTTGATTTATGCATAAGAATACATTTATCATCGGGTTTTTATCCTACTTAGGGGATTTTTATGAATATCGAACGCATAGAGGCACTGCAAGCTTCAGACTATTTAGCAATTAATGAACTTAGCTCTGAAAGTTTTCTTGGATTAATAGACACAGCACACTCACTGAAACAAATGCTCAAGGCAAAAGAAAAACATGCTTTTCTTGAAGGTCAAGGTTTAGCAATGATTTTTGAAAAGCCATCCTTGCGTACACGCAGTACCTTCGATCTTGCTATGTTTCAACTTGGAGGTCATGCTGTTTACTTAGGACAACAAGAGATCAGCTTGGGAAAGCGAGAAAGTATTCGTGATGTTGCCTCGAACTTAGAGCGTTGGTTTGATGGAATCATGGCACGTACCTTCGAACATAATACCGTCGTTGAACTAGCCGAACACAGCAGCGTTCCTGTCATTAATGGCTTGACTGATTTTCTCCACCCCTGCCAACTACTTGCCGATTATCTAGCCCTAAAAGAACATTTTAATGAACTAGAAGGCATAAAACTTGTTTTTGTTGGTGATGGCAACAATGTTGCAAATTCACACATCAATGCAGCAGCCCTAACAGGCGTTCACTTAACTATTGCTTGTCCAGAAGACTATGTGCCAGATATGCATCTGTTACAAGCTGCCCAAAAGCTCAATCCAAACATTACACTGGCACATGGTGATCCTAGAGAAGCCATTCAAGGTGCTGATGCTATCTATACAGATGTATGGACATCTATGGGGCAAGAAGAAGAAACAGAAAAACGCCTCAAAGATTTTGCAGGCTATACAATTACAACTGAGTGGTTAAATGACTTAAGTGATAGAGGTGTGTTTATGCATGATTTGCCTGCACACTACGGTGAAGAGTGTACAGAAGAAGTGTTGCACGATAAACGAAGTATTGCTTTTGATCAAGCTGAAAATCGCTTACATGCACATAAGGCTATTTTGTACCAATTACTTTCCTAATATTAAGCTTTTAAGCTACCATCTTTCTGGCCAAAGTATTCTCTGAAGATCATAAACTAAATCATCTGCATCTAAACCTCTTTGATTTGGCTCGCTATTTTCATCAAGGTTATCCAAAAATTCTTGAAGCGCACAATCCTCAATACGTTCTTTTACATTCTCTTGACACATATGTAAAGGTGTATCTAGATATGTTAATAAATCAGGATCTCGTCTTTCTAAAATAGACTCAAGTAATTTTTTTTGTTTTGTACTTACACTCTCGTGATGCATAGTTGTAACTATAGTATTAACGCAATAAAAATGGTTCAAGTTCTTGAAAATTTTACTAAAACACTTACTCAAGACATTTAATAGGAGCTGAACATCTTTATGAATAAAATAAAAGTTGGCATCATTGGTGCGAGTGGCTATGGTGGTGGTGAGCTATTACGTCGTTTGCTTGTTCATCCTCATGTTGAAATCGTTGGCATTGACTCACGTCAATATTTAGGTAAATCTTTAGCAGAGTGCTGGCCTCAACTTGTTGGTTTTGCCGAACACCTTCGCTTTGAAGATAGCGAAACGGTCATTGATAAATGTGAGGTGCTATTTTCAGCAGCACCACACGCCACAGCAACTAGTACCGTGAAATCTGCCATCGACAAAGGTAAAAAGGTACTAGATTTATCGGCTGACTTTCGTCTTACACCTGAGCTTTTTGAACAATGGTACGGCACGGTACATCCTCACCCTGAATTATGTAGTGAGGCAGTTTATGGTCTGTGTGAATTTCACCGCGACGAAATTAAAGAAACAAGTCTAGTCGCTGTTCCAGGCTGTAACAGCACTACTGCTAATTTTGCTGTCGGTCCTCTAGCAGCCCATAATCTTCTGGGTGACAATGTGGTAATTCACTGTATCACTGGCATTTCTGGTGCTGGTCGCTCAGCTAAGGTGAATAACCTTTACAGTGAAGTCAACGAAAACTATGTGCCTTACTCGCTAGCTGGTACACACCGACATACACAAGAGATTGAAGATTTGATTGGTCGAGTAGAGGCTATTGCTAGTAAAAATATAAGTGCTGGCAAAGATACACATATGCCTCAAGTATTAAGTAAACTTAAAACACATAGTAATTTTGAAGCAGGCAAATTCGAAGCAGGGAAAGTTAGCTTTAATCCATACCGTGTGCCGATGACACGCTGTGAAATGGCGAGTGTTTATGTGCGTCCAGAACACAAAATGGGTACAGAGGGAGTGCTCGAGCTCCTTCACAGCTTCTACCAAAACGAGCCT
>CALGZD010000179.1 GCA_937934635.1 uncultured Deinococcales bacterium | reverse complement strand
AGGCGCAATCAATAGCACTGCCTTTGCACACTACTTTGGTCGTCAATATTTAGGCGAAATCAAAGGTTCGGTACAAACCATCAATGTTGCTGGTTCTGCCTTTGGACCTTTTCTATTTGCCATCTTTTTTCAGCGTTCAGGAAGTTACACAGCTATTTTACTAGTCTCTATGCTGCTTCCTTTAGCAATTGCTCTAGCTACGCTTATCATTCCAAAACGGATGTTGATACCTAAACAACTCTCTAAATAACAACTATTTAAATACTAAATAATAGTAATGCCTGATTCGGTTGCAACGTGGGTCATTGGCACATCATGTGCTTCTGCTGGCAAATCTTCAACAAAGAGTGCATCGCAGGTGATGGCAACTTTAAGACAATTTGGGCGAAGCTGTTCAAGCAAGCGGTCATAAAACCCCATGCCATAACCTAATCTATTGCCTTTTTTATCAAAGGCTAGTCCTGGGACTAAGACTATGTCTATTACTTTAGGGTTGATGACGGGAGCATCCTTTACAGGCTGTAGATAGCCGTAGCGGTGAGGCTCGAGCTCACACTCTTGCTCATGCACAGTTAGGTGAACAGGTTTCATCCAAGTACGAGTTACATAGCCTTGCTTTGTAGCTAAATCTAAATTTTCTAAATCTACCTCAGTACCAAAAGCCATGTAAGTCAATACATGCTGTCTATCTTGAAATGCCTTCCAAGCTTGTAAATGTTCGATAACTTGAGCGTTTATCTTGTCGTCATTCTGAGTTTCACGTTCAATCTTTGCCCAAGCACGCCAATCATCTTTATCTTTTCTAATCACCTTAAACTCCAAAACACTTAGCCCTACATCCAAATTGTAACTGCAACTGCTTTCAAACAGTATGCCGTAGGACAGATTGCCCAAAGCATTACAACATACAATGAGCAAGTGAAAAAGAAAATCATCGTTATCGGAAGCGGTTTTGGCGGTCTTGCAGCAGCAGCACGTTTGCTTATTCAAGGACATGAAGTCGATATATATGAAAAACGTGACAAACTAGGCGGCAGAGCCTATGTTTATGAACAAGATGGCTTTAAATTTGATGGTGGACCTACCATCATCACTGCGCCATATTTATTTGACGAGATTTTTGAAGCAGCGGGCAAAAATCGTGAAGATTATTTTACTTTCGTCAAAAATGATCCTTTCTACCGCATCTTTGACCACAACAAACGTGTTTTCAATTACAACGATGATGAAATGTTCATCCTCAACGAAATCGATAAAATAAACCCTGCCGACAAACGAGGCTATCTAAACTTTGTCAATAAAACAAAAGATATCTTTGAAAAAGCCTTTGAACTTATCGACACACCTTTCAGTACTTGGGGCAGCATGATTAAAGCTGCACCAGACCTAATTTCTTTACGTGCAGATAAAGGTGTCTATAAATACGTCTCTAACTTCATCGACGATGAATTTCTAAGACAAGTCTTTTCTTTCCATCCACTACTCATTGGTGGTAACCCCTTCGATGCCAGCGCAATCTATGCCATGATTCACTACCTAGAACGTGAGTGGGGCGTTTACTACACCATGGGCGGCACAGCCTCAGCAGTCAATGGCTTTGCCAAACTCATAGAAGAACTTGGTGGCAATATCCACCTAAATACTGAAGTTGATGAAATCCTTGTGAATGACATGTACAACAAGCCATATGCTTCGGGTATCAAGTTGAAAGACGGCACAACTGTTTTTGCTAACGACGTTGTTTGTAATGCAGATGTAGCTTGGACCTACAGTAATCTTGTTCCTACGGAGCACCGCAAAAAATACACCGATCAAAAGCTTGAAAAAATGCGCTACTCTATGAGTCTTTTTGTAATCTACTTCGGTACGAAAAAGCAATACCGTGACCAAGGCTTAGGTCACCACAACATCATCCTAGGACCACGCTACCAAGGCTTGCTAGACGACATCTTTAAAAAGAAAATTCTTGCCGATGACTTCTCGCTTTACTTACACATGCCAACCTTGACTGATCCAAGTATGGCTCCTGAAGGCTGTGAAAGTTTTTATGTCCTCTCCCCTGTACCACACCTTGATGCTGATACAGACTGGCGCAGCGAGGCTAAAATATACCGAGATAAAATCATGAACTTCTTGGAAGAAAACTATCTCCCAGATTTACAAGAAAACCTTATTAGTGAGCACTATATCGACCCACTTCACTTCCAAAACGAATTGAATTCCTATAAAGGTGCCTTTGCTAGTGTTGAACCGATTCTTACACAATCAGCATTTTTGCGCCCTCACAATAAGAGTGAAGAAATGGATCATCTCTACTTCGTTGGTGCGGGTACACATCCTGGTGCAGGACTACCTGGTGTTATCTCAAGTGCAAAAATTGCTGCAAAGCTTATTGGGGATGCTTAAGCCTATAGGACTTCAAAATATATAGGACTTCAAAATATATAGAAATATAGTATACAGAAAATATAGTGTACAGAAATATTAGATATGGTGTGCTAACAACACACCATGTTTTTTTGCTATACCTTTTCTCCTCACAATACGTTTATCTTTGCTTTAAGTGACGTTTTTGTAAGTCTTCCGTGACCTTCAAACCCCTATAAAATATATCAATGGGATAAGACTACTGTGTCGATTTTTCGTATAACACCTATTCATATATAACAATAAAACTAGAACGAAACTAGAACGAAACTAAATTCTTCGACACTTAAGTACTCTTCCAGAAAAAACACCTTTAGGGTTAGGGGACTCAAAACATGGGGCAATCACTAAGAAACAAAATCAGGATATTAACTTTCATCCTACTATTTGCTTTGTTACTAGTCAGCTGTGGTACTACAAACAATGTTACAGCAACTGACGAATACAAATATAAAGTTACAGTAGACATAAAAGATGGTATTGAAAAAGCTGATCTCGAAGAAGCTTTTCAAGGAAAAGTCACAGGCTGGTATCCAAATTCTGGTCTAGCAACAGTCGAAACCAACATAAATGTAGATGATGATTCTATCTCTCAGCAAGGCTTATTACTTGACGTTTTTAATCTCATTGACTCTGCAATTAGTACAGATCCTAAGGCTCGAGCTATAACTCCAGCAATGCAAAATGGA
>CALGZD010000178.1 GCA_937934635.1 uncultured Deinococcales bacterium | reverse complement strand
TTAATTAGGCTATTTGGATGTAAAATATACTCGAATTTAATTCAACTTAGCCCCGACCCTAACTTGCAAAAAAGTCTTCTGTATAACTAGAAAGCCTTATTTCACAAGAATTACTGAACTCAAAAGCTGTCCTAACCATTGACTAAATGAGTTCGTTCCTACTCGTTACGAAGCTCACCGATTAACTAACCGATTAACTAACTTAGGTCAGTTAATCGTGGAAGAGCTTTTTAACTCAATTTTTGATTTAAATTGTAAGTGTTGATACGCTTAGAGGTGGATTTTCTCTTAATAATCGGGCGTGTCCTACAGTGCAAGAAGGTAGAATATTGGTATACTTTTAAGTGTTATAATCTTATCCATACCCTTGGGGATTTTTTGGGTGGCAGTTTTACGGGCACATATGGATTTAATCTAGATTTATGTGGAGGTTGTGCAGCGATTATGTCAAATATTTCTAAACCACCAGTAATGTCTGCTCCTAGCGTAAGCAGTGAATCAAACGATATACAAGCAGATATACAAGCTACTTCTCTAACAAAATCTGTGCTCGAGCGCATTAATAACTCTCAAGACGTCAAAACTTTAAGTAACGAAGAATTACATCAGTTTACTGAAGAACTGCGTAGTGAAATTATTCGAGTATGTTCACTTGGTGGAGGTCACCTAGCTTCTAGCCTTGGCGCTGTTGAATTGACCGTAGCACTTCACTCGATTTATAACAGCAAGGTTGACCGTTTGATTTTTGATGTTGGTCACCAGACCTATGGACACAAAATTATTACGGGTCGTAAATCTGAAATTGATAGTATCCGCAAGCACAATGGTATTGCAGGATTTACCACCACAGGCGAATCTGAAGATGATGCCCTCACAGTAGGTCATGCAAGTACCAGTATCGCTGCTGCTTTGGGGATGGCACTTGCTAGAGATGCTCAAAACAAAGACTACGGTGTTGTCGCAGTTATTGGTGATGGTTCTTTAACAGGCGGTATGGCACTTGCTGCACTGAATCAAATTGGCGATTTAAAGCCAAAAATGACAATTATTCTGAATGACAATGAAATGTCAATTAGTGAAAATGTTGGGGCTTTAAATGGTTACTTTAGTAGCCTACAGGTGCAACCATGGTTTCAAAATGCAGAGAAAACTGGACGTCGTAAATTATGGCAGCCAATTGCCGAATTTGGTAGTCGAGCCAAACACGCCATGCGTCGTTTCTTTGATCCTGCTAGTGCAAATCCTTTCCACGCTATGGGACTGCGCTATGTTGGACCTATTGATGGTCATGACCTAGATCAGTTGACTTACTATCTCAAGCATATTCGTGAGCTTGAAGGACCAACTATGCTACATATTGTGACTAAAAAAGGTAAAGGCTATAAGATAGCTGAATCTGATCCTAAATATTGGCATGGTGCACCAAAGTTTGATGCTGAAAAGCCTGTGAAAAAAGGTAAAGGCTATAGTTGGTCACATGCCTTTGGTGAAGCTGCCTGTCAATTAGCAGAACAAGATGAAAAGGTCTGGATGCTTACACCTGCTATGTCTATTGGCAGTGGCTTGGTCGAGTATGCCGAACGCTTCCCAGATAGATATGTAGATGTTGGTATTGCCGAAGATGTCTGCGTAACTACGGCAACAGGCTTAGCGCTACAAGGGGAGAAGCCTGTGGTAGCGATTTACAGTACCTTTTTGCAACGTGGTTATGACCAAGTCATTCACGATGTGTGTATTGAGAACCTTGATGTGGTTTTTGCCATTGACCGTGCAGGTCTGGTTGGGGGAGATGGCGCAACGCACCAAGGTGTCTTTGACGTTTCTTTCCTAAGAGCTATCCCAAATATGTCGATTGCAATTCCAAAAGATAGCCAAGAGCAACGTAGTATGCTCAAAAAAGCACTAGAGCTTGGTGGTCCGAAGGCTATCAGATGGCCTAGAGGTGGGGTAGAAGTAGCCCCCGAAGCAGCTGTTGCTGACTGGGACGATATTGCTTGGGGTAGTTGGGAAATCCTCAAAGAGGGTAGCGCAGCTTATGTGCTGGCGTGTGGTTTAACCATTGACTATGCTCTTGAAGCGACAAAAGATTTAGCGCACATTGGTGTGGTCAACGCCCGTTTTGTGAAGCCACTTGATACTGAAATGCTTCTTGAGCTAGCACGTTCTGCCAAAGCCTTTGTTGTGGTTGAAGATCATGCTAGAGATGGTGGTCTTGGCTCAGCGATTGTTGAAGCTTTGGTTGATAACGATGTTTTTATACCTACCAGACGATTAGGCATACCCAATGTGTTTGTGCCTCACGGCGATCCAAAATTGCAGCATGAAGAACTTGGCTATGGTGTAGAGGGTATTCGACAAGCTTTAGACGAATTAAGTTTGTTGCATGGTTTGGGAAGTTTGGCAAATACACAGCTAAAAGAGTAGTAGATAAGGATTAGTGATAAGTTTAAGCGATCCTGCATGGTTAGGCTTTTTAGCAGCTTTTGGTCTGTGCTATAGCCTGTTTGGATACATAATCACCCGTGTTGTGGTGATGGTCTTGGCTATGTTTTGGGGCTTTCAGCAAGGTGCTTTAATTGCAGATTATTATTTACAGGTTGATGTCTCAGCTTTGCACATCGCTATCTCAGTAATAACTGCTTTGGTATTATCTTTATCTAGCTTATTTGCTTTTTGGCTCTTGGCTTTTGTGATTGGTTGTTTCTTTGGGTATCAATTTGCTTTACTTGCCTTTGATTCATCGCTGATATCGGTCTTCATGTTTTCTGTGGCAACGGGAATTGTGTTTGCAGTGCTCGAGCGCTGGTTAGTCATCAGCCTGAGCGCACTTATGGGAGCGTGGATACTGCTAACAGCCATTGCTATGCTTACAGGTATTATCGAGCTACCTGCAGATATCTTAGGCATTTCAGACATTTCAAGTATTGGAACTGTTGAAAACTTACTAAGACAGCAACTAAACAGTCCAGTACCTATTCGTGTGCTTGTATTTTTAGCCTTGGCACTTGTGACCTTTGTAGGTTTTACGGTTCAGATATATCTGGATTCTACCGATGAACTTAAGTGGTTGAAGTAAATCAGGTTACTAGTTTGGGCTTTTGAGTAAACCAAGTGCAGAAACAATCGCTAAGTAAACTAGTAATACTATAAGTAAGTAGTCACCAAAACGTACAAAGAGGGTTTGGTCATGTCTAAGTTCGTAGCTAGCCACTAAGCTAGCGGGGATTCCCCGCTCGAGCTTCTCTGTAACCTCGCCCAAAGGGTTCACGACTGCGGTAATCCCATCAATGCCTGAGCGTAAAATATAGCGTCTGGTTTCAATTGCTCGCATTGTGCCCATCAAGAAGTGCTGTTCTGCACCCTGACCTTTACCGAACCAAGCATCGTTACTGATGTTCAGGAGTACCTCTGCACCTCCTAGTACCATTTGCCGAGAGATTCTTGGAAAGATAGATTCATAACAAATATATGTACCGACAAGCGCCGTAGGCGTTTGTAGTGGGCGAATCTCAGTGCCTGCGCTTCTGCTAAATTGTGGTGGCAGATTAAAGGCACTAAAAATAAGGTTGTAAAGCGGTCTAATTGTATTGATAAAGGGAAAGGCTTCGCCAAAGGGCACTAAGATACTTTTGTAGTAACTATCAATGATTTGACTGCGTGCCACACTAAAAGCAGTGTTGTAGCTAGCACCAAACTGTGAATTGATGTCTTGCGAAGCACCACCTGAGATGACAGGGATTGTGCCTGCTGCATCTTCTATTTTTTCTCTTAGGGGTAAACCACGAGAGGGCGCATCTAAAAAGCCATTCAGAACAGCGCCTTCTGGCCAAGCAACTAGGTCTATTTCTTTATTGCTTGCTGCTAAGCCTTCTTTGGTAAGTCTGCTGTAGGTATCGATGCTGAGTTCTAAACCTTGTGTACGTCCAAAGAGGTCAACTTCGCCTTGTTGAACGAGTAAAGCGTAATGTGTTTTTACAGCATCATCTTCTGTAGTTGCCTCGCTACTTGAGTTTAAGTTGGTCGCAATATTTTGTGTTTTTACAATGCCATAGCTGAGTGGCAAGGCTAGGACCATCACGGCAAATAAAATCGCTTGCCAACCTCTTTCAGAGGTTCGTTTGCTCATGCTGTAGGAACGTGAATTGTCTAGAGGTGCTACGAAAGGCACTGAACAAAGCGCAGCAAAAAAGCACGTAATCAGGCTAAGCCCGTAAACGCCAACGACATCGGCAAATTGGGCAATAGGTGTGCCAATCCAAACATAGCCAAACGTTCCCCACGGAAAAGCAAAGATGCCAAGTGTTCTTAACCACTCCATCAATACCCATATGGCAGGCATGATCCAAAGCGTATGCCGTCCTTGTCCGCCTAAAAAGCGAGAAATGTAGCACACCAAGCCCCACATGATGCCTAGTACGATGAGCATTGGTGGGAAGGTCAGCCAAAAGGCAGGACTTAAGTTCTCCGCAAAACTTGCAGGTAACCAGCGCAAGTGTAGTGCAAAGCAGCCAAGGGCAAAGCAAAAGCCATAGCCAAAGGCGTTTCGACTACTTTGGCTTTGTGCCACCAAAATGAATAGAGGAATGCAGAGACAAACTAGCCACCAAAAACCTGTAGGGGGAAGGGCAAAAGAAAAACCTGCGCCGCAGAGAATTAAAAGAAGAGCGTTTAATACAAACACTGATACCACCTATAATACCAATTAAGACCACTTAAAACCAATGCCCACATGCTTTAGTAAACCAGCAATGTAGCATCCGTTTAGCCTAGCATAGCCTATGTTGTGATTGCCTTAAGATAATTGTCATCTAAAGATAAATGTTAAACTTCCACTATGATTTGGTGCGTCAAGTCACAGATTGAATGTTTATCTGGCATACTTATCTTGTTATTTTAGCTTCGTAACGCACCTGAAGTTTTTTTAAAGGCGAAAAAGAAAAACTTCTAGTTATTTTGAATGTAAATTTGAAAGGGGCACACCCTCTATGATTAAACCTGACTGGTGGATACGTGAACAAGCTGAAAAAGGCATGATTGAACCATTTTCAGATAGGCAAGTTAGAACTGAGAACAATGCAGGCATCATTAGTTACGGACTTTCGAGTTTTGGCTATGACCTAAAGGCAGCACCTGAGTGGCGCATTTTTGTCAATGCTTTCAACACAATTGTTGATCCTAAAAACTTTGACTCACAGAGTCTTGTTGAATTTGATGGTGATGAATGTATCATCCCGCCAAATTCATTTGTGTTGACACGCTCTGTTGAATACATGCGTATTCCTGAAGATGTGATGGTTGTGGCGCTTGGTAAATCTTCTTATGCACGTTGTGGGATTGTTGCCAATGTGACGCCTTTAGAGCCTGGTTGGGAAGGGCATGTGACGTTGGAATTGTCAAATACGACGCCACTTCCTGCAAAGGTTTATGCCAATGAAGGTATTGTGCAGCTTTTGTTTTTTCAGGGTGATAAACCTGAGGTTACTTATGCGGATAGGGCTGGTAAGTACCAGGGGCAAACTGGGGTTACGTTGCCGAGGTTATAAGAATTAACTTGTCTAATTAGTATCTTAAAATCCGAATTGAGAATTGATTGGTTAAGGCTTAATCTATACTGAGTTTGAAATACTTGTTTTTTATCTATATCTTTGTAAATCTAATTGATCTAAACCCTACTAAAGGATTAAGGAATCTAAATGGCAAAGCTGTCTGTTAGGCTAGAAAATTGTTATGGAATTAAAAAGTTTGAACAAGTTTTCTCTTTTGATAAATCTCGTGCCAACCTAATATATGCCCCGAATGGGGTTATGAAAACCTCTTTGGCAAAAACTTTTTTAAAAATATCAAAAGGAGAAGTACCAGAAGAAAAAATCTATAA
>CALGZD010000177.1 GCA_937934635.1 uncultured Deinococcales bacterium | reverse complement strand
TTGCAATATCAATTGATTGCATATCAGTTTGATAAATATAATCATCCAAGATACTTAATCTATCCGCAGCACTAAAACTTGCATCAACTGGTTGTGCCTCACATATGTCGTGACCATTGATGCGTTGATCATTTGTCCAATTAGAAGAAGGACCAGGGAAATCTGTGAAGCTTGAAAGTCCACAAAAGTCTAGTGCGTGATCATCTAAAGCAGTGAGTGTGTTTGGGTATCTCGCTAAATTAACAACATCTTCTAATTCACCTAGCCTTAGTCTTGCTAGTGTAAGACCTGATTCTGCTGCGTAGTGTGCCCGCAGAGCCATCATTTGGTCTGAGGTTGTACGTTTGGCAGTTAAGGCTATCGTTGCTGTTATACCGACAATAGAAGCAAGTACTAAAGCGGTAAACAGTACGATAGATATGAGTGCGAGTCCCTCTTGTTTAGAATTAGAGACGAGGTGTCGCTTTTTTTTATTCATGGGTGCCCCCCGTGTATTTTTATGTATTTTTATGTTAAAAACTATAGGCTAAAAACTATAGGCTAAACATAGGGCAAAACATAGTACTCCCAGTTTAGGAAAGCAATCGATTGCTTTGTTACCCCCATTTAGGGGTAGGCTTCATTTATGAATGAGTACTAAAGGTATGGGGCTTTTATATAAAACATATGTGACAAATATGGAAGTAACTTCATTTTGAAGCTAGGTATGATTGTGCTATGTCAAAGAACACTATTACAGACTATGCAAAGCAACAACAAGACCAGCATTTAAAAGAGTTGATAGATTTTTTACGTATTCCCTCTGTTAGTACAGATTTGGAACATGTAGCAGATATTCGTAAAGCAGCACAGTGGTTGGAAGAAGAGTTAAAGCGTTTAGGCTTTGCGGTTGAGGTTATCGAGACTGCTAAGCATCCTGTAGTTTATGCTGAGATGCTTGTAGATGAAGCCTTACCGACAGTATTGGTATATGGGCACTATGACGTACAACCTGTTGACCCAATCGAACTGTGGGATTCTGACCCATTTGAGCCTGTAGTCAAAGATGGCTTAATCATTGCCCGTGGTTCTTCTGATGATAAAGGTCAGGTTTACGCTCATATTAAAGGTGCTGAAGTTTTATTGCAGACTGGTGATTTTAAAACAAGTGGCAAGTTGCCAGTTAACCTCAAGTTTTTAATTGAAGGTGAAGAAGAAATTGGTAGTCCAAACCTAGATAACTTCATTGCTTCGAATAAAGCAAAACTTGCTGCGGATGTAGTGCTTATATCAGACAGTGCAATGGTTGCAGCAGAAACACCAACGATTACCTATGGCTTAAAAGGCTTGAGCTATGTTGAAGTACGAGTAAAAGCAGCTAGTCATGATTTGCACTCAGGCGCTTTTGGTGGCGGTGTGCCTAACCCTATTAATGGACTGGCGAAGATGATTGCTAGCTTGCATGATGAGCAGGGGAGAGTGGCAGTGCCAGGCTTCTACGATGCTGTGATTGACATTCAACCGCAAGAGCGTGAAGCATTTAAACGAGTACCTTTTGATGAAAAAGCGTTTGCAGATGAACTCGCTTTGGATGCCACGGTAGTCTCTTCGATAGGTGAAGAAAATTACAGCTTGCTTGAAAGATTGTGGGCACGTCCAACGCTTGACTGCAATGGTATAGCTGGTGGTTTTCAGGGAGAAGGTGCAAAAACGGTGATTGCCAGTGAAGCAATGGCAAAAATTTCCTGTCGTTTAGTGCCTAATCAAGACCACCACGAGATTACAAAATTACTTGGCGATTTTCTAAAAGCCAATGCACCAGAAGGTTTAAGCGTCGAGGTTATTGACTTACATGGTGGTAAACCTGCGCTGACACCAATGGATTCTCCTGAAGTACAAGCTGCTGCTAAAGCACTTGCAGAGGTCTATGGCAAAGAAACAATTTTTGCACGTACAGGAGGCACAATCCCAGTTGTTTCAACCTTTCAAGAAGCGCTGAAAGCGGGTGTGATTTTAGTGGGCTTGGGTCTTGAAGATGACCGAGCACATTCGCCGAATGAAAAGTTTGATTTGATTAACTATTACCGAGGCATCCAGTCAAGTGCAACGATTCTTAGAGCTTTGGCAGAGATATAGGCAAATATAAATATGGCAAATATTGTTGTACGAGAAGCGATAGAAGCTGATGCAGCTACTATCCTGCAATTCATTCGAGATTTAGCTATTTACGAAAAGGCAGAACACGAAGTCAAAACAGATGAAGCTATGATTCGAGAAACGATTTTTTCGAAAAATGCAGTCGCAAACGCTTTGATATGCGAGCAGAATGCTAAAGCGATTGGCTTCGCTGTTTACTTTTATAGTTATTCAACATGGTTGGGAAAAAAGGGTCTGTATCTAGAAGATTTGTACGTTTCTCCCGACTATCGGGGTCTTGGTGCTGGCAAATTACTCTTTGAAGCATTAGCAAAAATTGCTGTTGAAAATGACTGTGCCCGCTTTGAGTGGCGTGTGTTGGACTGGAATACACCTGCTATACAGTTTTATGAAAAAATGGGGGCGGTTGCACAATCTGAGTGGATTGGTTATAGATTAGAAGGTTCAGGTTTAGAAAGGCTTTCAAATACTTGAATGGGCTAAAGAACGCTTGTATCTAGCAGATTGATATAACGCTCATTGGGTAATTTTTTGACAATACCCTTGAGGCTCAAGATGCTTAACTTTGGTAAAAGTGTAGGTGCTTGTAGTTGTGTGAGGCTAATCAGATCATCGAGTAGTGGTTCGCCGTGTTTTGCAATTGCTTTAATAATGCTAAGTTGTGATTCATCTAACTTAGCTAACTGTACTTTGCTTTGCTCCGATGTGTCTGATTTTTGAGATAAACCATCCCAAGCAAATTCTTCAAAAATGTCTTCAGCAGATTGCGTTAGGACTGCGCCCTGTTTTATTAGTTTTAATGTGCCTTTGGCATGTTTGTCTGAAGGTCTACCTGGTACAGCAAAAACGGTACGCCCTTCTTCGAGAGCATAGTCAGCAGTGATGAGTGCGCCAGAGCGGTGACCTGCTTCAACAACGACCACACCTTTTGCTAAACCATTGATTATGCGGTTACGACCTGGAAAGTTTTGTGGATGGGGTTTTGTGCCGATTCGGTATTCACTGATAATTGCACCGTGACTATCAAGGATTTGTTTGACGAGTTGCTGATTTTGGCTTGGGTAGATGTGGTCGAGGCTCGAGCCTAGTACTGCCACCGTCTGCCCCTGCTCTACTTCTATCGTTCCCTTATGCGCTGCGCTATCAACACCAAGCGCTAAACCTGAAACAACAGCAATGCCTGCATTAGCTAAGTCCTTTGCCATCTGTCTGCTAATGTCCAAGCCATAAGTGCTTGCATTTCTTGTTCCCACAATAGCCACGGACCTTAAATGCTCGTAGCTCATACACACCTGCTTAGGTAAATCACCCATAACGTAAATCACAGGTGGTGGATCAAAGATTTGACGCAGCGCTTGAGGATAGCGATTATCTACAATAGAAATAATATCCACACCGAGGTGACTGGCGCGTTTTAGTTCTTTTTCTGCTTCA
>CALGZD010000176.1 GCA_937934635.1 uncultured Deinococcales bacterium | reverse complement strand
TAAGTGCAGGTAACTTCAAAGAAGAAAATTATGTCTTTCAACCAGGCAGTGCTATCAGTGTTGAACTAAGTCGTGGTGATATACGGCTAGCAGCGGTTGGCCCGGTCACCGCTATTGACGAAGAAAATGGTTTATTTTGGGCTTTTGGACATCCATTTTTACAACGCAGCAAGGTCAGCTATGGTCTTAGCCCTGCCTATGTCACGCACATTGTGCCAAGCGACATTGTGCCTTTTAAGCTTGCAAATAGCGGCTTTGGAAACATCGGTGTCGTCACCGAGGATAATCAATATGCGCTATCTGGCTTACTAGGCGTACAGCCAGACCTATTACCCGTAACCATGACTATATCCGCACTTGGCAAGCAAATCACCAAGATTTTTCAAGTAAGCAATGATGAACGCTTTTACGCCATACTTGTGGCAGCCTCCAGCCTCGGGATTATGGATGAGCTTTTTGCAGTTCGCCGTCAGGGAACTGTTGAGATAGCTTGGGAGGTGGATGTCAAAGGTGGTCAGACTGTTAGGATGCTCGAGCAAGTCGCAAACAACAACGACATCGCTTTTGAATCCAGTCTTCTCCTAGCAGGACCCCTTGCTATCCTTGGCAACAACTTTTTTGAAGACCCCGAAGTATCCAATGTAAATATCAGCGTCAACTACAATCCAGATATCAACGTGGCAGAAGTCATCGAGGTTCATGCAGATGCAGAGCAAGTGCTTGAAGAACAAGATACTTTGATTGCTCACGTGCGTTTGCAACCTTACCGTCAACAGGCTGAGGTCATCACTTTAGACATAGATTTACCCGAAGGAGCTACTGGAGAGCTAGATATAAGCTTCCGAGGCGGTACTGAAGCAAGCCCGCAAGATGACAATGACGATGGTATTGATGACAAACTCCTGAGCTTTGGTGAGCTTTTAGTTGCTATGCGTGATCAACCGCAAGGTAGCGAACTGATTGTTGACGCAAAAGTAGGCGATGACTACATACGTTTAGCCCGTAAGCAATTTCCTTACCTAATCATTGGTGAAGAAACCTTAACTATACAGATTGCTAATGAGGATGAAAAAGATACCCAAAACTCGAATAAAGATGATAGTCTAGAAGAAGATAAGCGTGAGGAGCAAAGCTTAGGGCGAGAGGATAGTGACACACTATTTGAAGAAGAACGCCCATAAACCTAAGCATTTATTGCATGACGACTATACCAGCCTCAAAAAAACCAGACTACGCAGACCTAAACTACGCAGACCTAAACTACACAGCACAAGAAGTTGCCACTAAATTAGGTGGAAAACTCAATAAAGCAAGTGTGGCAAGCTTTAGTAAGCTTGTGCCAAGTAACAGTCCTGAGTCTGGTGCAGTGATAGTCGTACCCTCTGCTGAACAGCTAAAAGGCTTAGACGCTTATGACATGCTAATTGTTATAGCTGAAGATGTTGACTTAGGTACTGTTGAAAATCTAGAAGATTTTTTGTTGCTCAAAGTTCCAAACAGTCGTCTTGCACTCTCCCAGCTCAGCAAACTTTTCAATCCACGTCCACAACTGCCAAACGGTATTCACGCAACTGCATTGATTGACTCAACTAGTCAACTTGGCGAAAACGTAGCTGTTGGCATTAATAGCATCGTTGCCGCTGGCGCAATCATTGGTGATGGCACTAAGATTGGCACAAACTGTTACATTGGCGAAAGCGTGCAAATCGGCAAAAACTGCCAGATTGAACACAATGTCACCCTATACGACGGGGCAATTCTTGGTGATGACGTTATCTTACACGCAGGTGTTGTCATCGGTGCAGACAGCTTTGGCTATGCCCATGATGGCAGTGGGTACCAAAAAATTGAGCACTTGGGTGGCGTAATCATCGAATCTCATGTCGAGATTGGTGCAAATAGTTCGGTGGATAGAAGCATCTTTGGCACAACAAAGATTGGTGAGGGTACAAAAATTGGTAATCTCTGCCAAGTCGCACACCACACTACGATTGGCAAACATTGCCTACTTACCTCACTAGTAGGCGTAGCAGGAAGTGTAACCATTGGCGATAACGTTGACCTTGGTGGACATGTTGGCGTTGGTGGACATACCACTATTGGTGATGGTGCAACCGTAATTAGTGCAAGTGGTGTCAGCAAGAGCATCCCTGCTGGAGAAACATGGTTTGGTACGCCTGCTATGCCTATTCGAAAGTGGACACGTCAGCTCTACTTACGAGGGAATCTTGAGCGCATCTGGAACTTTGTTCGAGCTGAAGAAAAAAAGCAGAAAGAGTCTAGCGATAGCTAAGCTCTATATAGCTAAGCTCTATACGTTTAAGCTCTATAGTTATGTCTGAATTAAGCCTCACAGGAATAGGCGTTCATAGTGGATTAAGCTCCACAGTTCGCATTCACTCAGATGCAGACCCAACACAACCTATTCGTTTTTACCGAAACGGTCAGTTTATACCAGCGCTTGTAAGTAGTGTTGTTTCTACTGAACGCACAACTACTCTGGGCAACAGTAAAGTTAAATGCTCCTTGGTTGAGCACATATTAGCTGCGCTCTATATAGCAAATAGATGGTCTGGTTTAGTTATAGAAGTTAGTCAAGAAGAGCTACCTATATTAGATGGTTCCGCTCAACCTTGGTATGAGCTATTTGCAGAATTGCCTAAAACCTCCGTCACAACACAAGCTATTCAAATAGATAAACCTCATGAGTACCATCAAGATAGTAGCGCTATAAGTATTTACCCTACTAATTCTTTCAGCAAGGAAACTAGGCTGGTAGCTTCCATTAATTTTGAGCACCCTGCTATCGGACAACAAACTTGGCAAGGTAAAAGAGCAGATTTTAAAGATTTGCTACCTGCAAGAACTTTTGTTTTAAATGAGTGGTTAGAGGACTTAACTGCTAAACAACTAGGGTTAGGCATTCGAGAAGATAACTGTGTCATCATCAAAGATGATAGTGATTTAGACACGCTTTACAACTTTAAAAATGAAGCTGTGATGCACAAAGCACTTGATGCGCTTGGGGATTTGTTTCTGCTTGGTGCGCCTTTAAATGGGGAGATTCGTGTTAATCGTGGGTCGCATAGCTTGCATGTTGGCTTTGCTCGTATGCTTTTTGAAGAAGTTGTAAAGAACGAAAAAAACGAAGCCAGATGATTCTCTGCTTCGTTTTTATGTTTTATTTGCTTTCATTAGAAACAACCTAATCATGGCTACATCATTTACTTCGGTTTGCGTGTTTACCTTCTAGCTCAGCCTTACGCTTTGCGTCAGCTTGTTTGTACAGCTCGAGCATTTCCTGTCGTTCCTGCTCCTGTAACTCGTGGTAATTCTGAAAGTAATCTTTGATGATTTGTCTCTGATGTTCCATAAATTTGAGTCCTGGATTAACGGGTAGCATATCGATTTTCTCCTCAAACAGTAATGTAGAGCATTTTTTCTTTCAAAACACTTGTTTATCTGTTAACGAGTTTAGGCTTTAGACTATGCTCTAAGCCTGTAGATAGCTGGAGGTTTGTTCAGATAGCAAAAGAAAAGCTTGTCTCAAGTGTCAGACAAGCTTTTAATAGGGGTTAAGGGATAGTTTTATTTTTGTCGGAGTGGTTTGTCGAGCTCGAGCACAGGTGCAAACTTCCCAGCACGTATAGGTACTTCTGTTAAATCGACATAAGGATCAACCAAAGTGGCAGGCTCTCTGCCATTGAGCGATACAAGGTTTCGAGCATAGACCTGCACATCACCATAGCCTTCTTTTAAAAACTTATCTTGAATAAAATACGCAGTCTGGTGAATCAAATCAGGTCTTGAAAGAATCTTAAGGCTTTGAAATTCGGTTAACCCAAGGTCTTGAGGCGTAAGTTCAACACTGCTTCCTCTTTGATCCGTTACCCAAAAGCGAACATAGCCTTCTCTATTACGCAATTTCATACGCCAAGCAAAATAATTTCCCTGATCCGTCCAATGAACCCACGTCGGATACACCCAGTGACGCAAAGGCAAAAGAGATTGCAATAGAACCCAAACGGATAGCAGCACAACAGTTGTAATAGCCAAAATAGGTTTTACATGAAAACTAGTACTAGCAGCGCCCTGCCACCTATCGTCTTGTAGTTGGGAATCCTGAAGCTGCTTATGAGCAAATTGGTCTCGAAAAAGCCAAACACATACTAGACCCGTAAAAGCGCTTATCAATATCGGTATCACTTGCCATGTTGTAGAGGAAAAACCACCTAACAGTGCAAAAACAACCGCACTGGCAATGTAGAAAAATTTAGCTCCACTATTTCGCCTGAAATCATTAGCAAGCTGTACTGGCCAATCCGCTTTAAAAAATACAGTGGTAGCAACCAACATCATCCAAGGGAAAATCCCAAGCACAAAAATCCACGCATTTGTAAAGTGAAAAAAGACAAGAACCAAAAAGGTGAGCAAACGTGTGGGTTTCCAAAGGAGAAAAGGTACAGCTAACAAATCTAAAAACAATCCACCGTAGCTAAAAAGGTAGGCTAACCACCAAGAATCTGCAAATGAACCAAAGATAGGATAATCCGAACGTACACTAAGCCACATGTGCATGGGTTCAGCACGTAGCCAATCCTTGTTTAACTTAGCAATGCCACCAAAAAAGTAAGGGATACCTATTTGAAAACGCAGTAACCAAAGCGTCCAGCGAGGCATGGTGGGTACTCGTAAAGATTTATTAAAGCCAGATTTATTAAAAAACAGTGCATCAAGTGACCAGTCTCGGTTCAGAGGCATAAACATCATCAGAAAACTTAAAAGACAAATAAAATAGAAGTGATTAAGATAGCGAGTTGCATCTAATAAAAATAGATAGCTAAAACCAAAAAACATCAAGATGATAGCAACTCTATAAAAAAGACCGAGTGTAATCAGCAAACCTAAAACACCAATAGCAATAACATGAATGTATAACCAATTATCTGACCATGGCTGCACCCAAGAAAATAACGGATATTTGTATAAATAGCTTGGTGCAATCCAATGACTGAATACCTTATCGGAAGCAATAAAACGCCATGCTTCCCACATCATGATGATGCCAAAACCTATTCGGTATATGTTCAATGCTGCTGAGTGTACTGGTGAAAAGAGCCACGTAACAAAATCAAAGTTGTTTGATGGTTTTTTAGAGGCTTGTAGCTCTGGAATCTCAGACATGATTCTAAGTGTACCGTAAGATTTCAGGAGAGTAAATTTGTGTCACAACATTTTTAAACGTCAATTATCTGTAACCTTGCTGAAGTGTTTAAGCAAATCTTAAATGCAATAATAATTGCATACTACCCATGCTTTGAAAGTACAATACACATAGCATGTTTCTGGAACACAGTGGAAGAAATTGCAAGGTGCATTCGCATCGCATATATACACGTTTTGCTGTGAACCTGAATTTTCTCATTCCAATTTGCGAATGCACCAATAATGTGCTAGTTTTTCATCTTTTATTTAGCAAAACACCTAAGAGCACCCTATATTCAAAATCATGTGCTTTTTCACTACCTATACTTTATTTATAAATGTGGGGGGCGAGCTACTAAAGACACAGCCCACTTAAAGTTAAAAAAATATAGAGCATAAACAGACTTGTCTAAAAGATAGAGCTTTTCTTTTGTATCAACCCTGTCAATGCTTGCTTTATCTTTCAAATCAAGGTGTTTGTTCAAACTATGAATTAGCTTTTCATATCTGCAAAACAACCATAAAGAATGAAGCAACGACAGGTAGTCTTTTTTCTCAATATTAGTTTTCATTTTGCAGAAGTGAGGGGCTTATGGAGCAGCACAATCAAGAACACCAGAATCAAACAGATAATAATACCAACCAAGCCAGCAACATGCCTGACGTAGTAACAATAACTTTTCTTTACAATCAAGATTTTACTTACGAGTCAGTTGTTAGCTTTGCCCAACAGTTTCCTACGTACATAACACGTGGAGAAGGTAAAGAACAAAAACACGGTGTTGCTTTTCAGCTTGTAAATCAAGAAATTGCGACTACCGCAGTGAAAACATGGCAACTTGTTGAAGATTGGGAAGATTCAACACTAAAAATAAATAAGCAAGAAGCTACAAAAGATGAATTATCAGCTTATCGTGATTCATTAGCTAAGGCAGTTTCAGAAGATACTGCTATTGAGCAAAAAACTGGGCAAGAACCTGACTGGGCAATTGAACCACCTGGCGCAGTTGTAGCCACGATAGTTTTGCAAGAAGCTACTGAAAATGCTTCTAAAGAAACTACTGAGCAAGAAGCTGGACAATCAGAAGCTATACAACAAGAAGTTATACAATCAGAAGCTACAACATTACAAAATGAAACAGAAGCAGTAAGTACAGCAACCAAATCGGAATTACAACAAGATACACCACAAGATAAATCACAAGACGTCACAGCAGGCACTGACACTATGCAAGGATTACAAGTTGCTGATAATGAGACAACAGGGCTAATTGAAATAACTGAGACTGAGGATGAAGTTGTTAACGAGCAGAGCCTTGAACCTCAACATACTGAACCTCAACATATTGAATCTCAACATATTGAATCTCAAGAACAGGCTCTTGTTCAGATAGACGATAACCAAAATATTAGCAAAGCCGAAAACCTTGTACCGCCTATATTACCTGCTGGCATCATACCTACAGTAAAACCAGCAACAATACCACCATTACCAACACCGCCCCTAACAACACCGCCCATAACAACACCGCCCATAACAACACCGCTAACAAAACCAACAACATCTTTAACTGAGCAAGCTA
>CALGZD010000175.1 GCA_937934635.1 uncultured Deinococcales bacterium | reverse complement strand
TATACCTACATGCACCACCCATTCACCCAACCACAGGCCTCAGATATCGATATGATTGAAAGTAATCCTGCTGAAGTCAAAGCATGGGCCTATGACATGGTGCTCAATGGTAATGAAATCGGTGGTGGTTCTATTCGTATTCACACGCTTGAGACGCAAAAGCGTATGTTTAAAGCGCTTGGCTTTAGCGAAGAAGAAGCACAAAACCGTTTTGGCTTCTTTTTAGACGCACTTGAGTATGGTGCGCCACCACATGGTGGCATGGCTTGGGGTCTGGATAGACTTGTGATGCTACTCTCAGATAAAGCAAGCATTCGTGACGTGATTGCTTTTCCTAAGAATCAGCGTGGTGTTGAGCCGCTTACAGGTGCGCCTGGACCACTTGATGCTAGTCAGTTAGAAGAATTGCACTTGAGTGTGAATGAGGTCGTTAAGGATGAAGCTGTAGACGATGCTTGATTTAGTTTTGTTGGATGTGGATGGGACGTTGGTGGGCTCGAGCGGCTTTGTTATGGACTGCGTATGGCAAGCTACCGATAAAGCGCTCGAACAAGGCTTGACCATGTCTGTTTGCACAGGACGTCCTGGAGGCGGTCTTGCCCAAAAGATTGCCGAAAGGGTTGGACCCAGACACGCCCACATCTTTCAAAATGGTGCGGTCATCTCAATGCCAAATGGTGACCCTGTCAAAGTTTATGGCTTAAAAGAAGCTCAAAGTAGCCAATTTATCAGCTTTGCTAGAGAACACAATCTCAGCTTAGAGCTGTACACACCGCATGAACTTTACGTTGAAAAACAAACCGAACTCACTGAACAACATCATCGCTTACTCGGTGTCAATGCAATCGTGCGTGATCTTGAGGATGTCATAGAAAATGAACCTGTAGTTCGTGCTCAGTGGGTTGTCCCTACGGGCGCATTGGGCAAGGTAACTGCGCTTGAAGTTGAAGGTGTGGATGTCAACAGTGCTACGACACCATCAATGAAAGAAGTAACCTTTGTAAGCATCACCCAAGCAGGTATATCAAAAGGTAGTGCCTTACATGAACTTGCCAAGTACTTTGATACAACTGCCGACAAAGTGATGGCAGTTGGCGATAGCACAGGTGATTTGCCAATGCTCGTTGAAGCTGGTTACCCAAGAGTTATGGACAACAGTCCTGACAGTCTGAAAGAAACCTATCCTGTCTTACCTCATGTTGAGAATTGTGGGATTGTTACTGCATTATCAGAAGCACTCCAGTTAGCTAGTGCAACAGATGCTAGCGAAAATAGTAGCAAATAAAATAATAGTAGGATGAGCTTCTAGCCTAAAATGGTGCATACTGTTTATGCTTTTATTTAGCATAAATCCTGTCTTAGACGGAAATAGAAAGCCCCATCCTACATGTCATATGCACATTTTAAAAGCAGTCAGTCCAGTAGGATGGGCTATGCCCATCTATAGAAAAGTACACATAATAGGTTGATGTAACCAAGTATCTTCCCGCTCTTTGAAAAATTTGTAGGCGTAGTCTATGCTACAAAAACAACGAAAATAGGATATGATAGCCCATGTCCATAAAGTCCAAAAACGAGCTATGCTTTAAACCAGCAACAGAACTCCGTAAGCTAATTCAATCAAAAGAAGTCTCTGCTACTGAGCTAATGGAAGCACATATTGCCCAAATTGAAGCGGTCAATCCTAAGCTCAATGCCATTGTCACCTTCTTACCAGAACAAGCCTTAGAAGCTGCCAAACAAGCCGATGAAACTAGTGCAAAAGGTGATGAGCTTGGTGTCTTACACGGTCTACCTGTTGCCCATAAAGACTTAGCAAATACCAAAGGCATTCGCACAACCTTTGGTTCACCTATTTATAAAGAGTTTGTGCCTGATAAAAATGATTTTCTGGTAGACCGATTGCAAGATGCTGGCGCACTAACCATTGGTAAAACCAACACACCAGAGTTTGGCGCAGGTTCACAGACCTTCAACGAAGTCTTTGGTGCTACCTGTAACCCCTACGACACAAGTAAAACCTGTGGAGGTAGTAGCGGTGGTGCTGCGGTAGCGCTTGCCAGTGGTATGTTACCCATTGCAGATGGTAGCGACATGGGTGGCTCACTTCGTAACCCTGCAAGCTTTTGTAATGTGGCTGGCTTTCGTCCTTCGCCTGGACGTGTACCAAGTGTCGCTGATGGGCTAGCATGGTCTCCCCTAGCGGTTTATGGACCGATGGCACGTACGGTTGCAGATATTGCCCTCATGATGCAAGCAATGTCAGGCTATGACAGCCGTGACCCATTATCGATTAAAGAATCAGGCGATGTTTTTGCTCAACCTTTAGAACGAGATTTCAAAGGTGTGAAAGTTGCATGGAGTAAAGACTTAAATGATTTTCCAGTTGATAGTCGCGTAACTGAAGTTTTAGAAAAGCAAAGAAAAACTTTTGAAGAGCTTGGTTGTATCGTTGAAGAGGTCTCTCCTGATTTTTCTGGCGCAGACAATAGTTTTACTACCTTTAGGGCGCAACATTTTGCGAATGGTCACAGAGATCACTTAATCAAGCACCGAGACTTGCTCAAAGAATCAGTTATCTGGAACTCCGAAGAAGGTGTCAAGCTGACAGCAGCAGATATTAACCTTGCGGAGCGTCAACGGAGTGAACTCTTTACAAGGCTCAATAGCTTTATGCAGGACTATGAATATATACTCATGCCCGTTGCCCAAGTACCTCCGTTTGACGTAACGACTGAGTACATCACAGAAATAAATGGTGAGCAGTTACCGAATTACATCGCTTGGATGAAATCTTGTTATTACATTTCTGCTACAGGGCATCCTGCACTCTCTGTTCCTGCTGGTTTTACGGATGATGGCTTGCCTATTGGTTTACAGATTGTAGGTAGGCATCAGGCGGATGTGTCTGTTTTGCAGCTTGGACATGCGTTTGAAGAGGTAACAGGGTTTTGGAAGAATGCTCCTAATATTTGAAGGATGCAAAGTAGAGTTTTCAAAAACGACCGTTTTAGATACTCATTCAAT
>CALGZD010000174.1 GCA_937934635.1 uncultured Deinococcales bacterium | reverse complement strand
CCATTCATAGGCAGTGTCTTCTAGCTCATCATGCGGTATGACTGCATTGACCATGCCCATCTCGTATGCTTCTTGTGCTGAGTAGTTACGTCCTAAGAAGAAAATTTCTCTAGCTCGTTTTTGTCCAATTTGCTTAGCAAGGTAGGCAGAACCGTAGCCACCATCAAAGCTTGAAACATCAGCATCGGTTTGTTTAAAAATAGCGTGTTCTTTACTTGCTAGGGTAAGGTCACAAACTACATGCAAGCTATGTCCACCACCGACTGCCCAACCAGGTACAACGGCTATGACTACTTTGGTCATAAAGCGAATGAGTCTTTGAACTTCTAAAATATTTAGACGTGGCATTCCATCTTCATCGACATAGCCTTGATGTCCTCTTGTGCGTTGATCGCCACCACTGCAAAAAGACCAGCCACCATCTTTTGGAGATGGACCTTCACCTGAAAAGAGAATCACACCGATTGAGATGTCTTCTCTAGCATCTAAAAATGCTTTGTAAAGCTCTGCAACAGTTTTTGGGCGAAAGGCATTGCGTACTTCAGGTCGGTTAAAGGCGATGCGGGCAACACCATCTGATTTTTTATAGGTGATGTCTTCGAAGTTGAATTTTTCTACGGTTTGCCAATTTGCTTTTAGGTTTTCGGGATTCATTCGTTCCATGAACTAAGTTTACAAAATAACTTTGGTCTTTTCTGGAGTGTTTACTAAAATGCTTGCCTGAAATATCTGTTAATTACTCAGGCCAGTTGCCTAATTGTTCAGTTAAACGTGGGTCATCAGCTCTACGACTACATTCTTCAGTTAAGTCTTTAAGCTGTGGTTTGAGTTTATCCAAGATAGTTTGATTTAGATTCTCGTCTAAAAAGCCCAATGTATTTAAGAAACGAAGCCAAGCTGGTAACAGACCAAGAAAGCTTGCAAGCTCATGATAAGGTCTATACATAAAGTAGTGACCATATTTATCTAGGTAGTTTTTAATTTGTTCTGATGTAAACAATAGTGGGTGTGTTTCAGTTATGTTAGGCTCTTTTGGGCTAGCTGGTTTTTTAGTCTTCTTTTTCTTTTGAGGCTTATATTTTTTGTTTTTTGTACCTTGACCATAGCTTTTTGTTAGAGAGGCAAAGCTTTGTTTTGCTTCGTCGAGTTCACCAGCACCTCGGTATAGAAGAAAGGCATAAAGGCGTTCTGACCCCGTTACTATACGAGGTATTGAAATATTTTCTTGATGATGGGCATAATGTTTGAAGTTATCCATTAGCTGTGAGAGGTGTGGTGTGACAGGGGTATCATTTGTGTTTTTCACCGTTTTATCAGCTTCATCTTCACTATCTTCCCAATAATCACCATCTTCTTCCGCTTGCAGTTTTCGATAGCGTTCTATATCTTGTTCGTAATCTTCTAAAATCATAGAAGGTTGTTTTTCATGTAAAAAGTATGTAATGGTTTCAGAAAAAACATCTTGTGAAAAAAGATTGTCATTTTCTAGGCGTTTAAAAAAAGCTTTGATTTGAGGGAGTTCTGCGCCTGTTGTATCTGCTAGATCTTGTTGCGTGATTTTACTGAGTGTATTGTAGAAATCAAGGATGCTGTGTTTATAACAAACTTCTTCGTAACTACCTTCAAGATATTGACTTCCTGCTGCTTTTACGCTCACTTTAGCTTTTGACAAAGCTTCAATGATAATTTCAGGCTCACTATGCCATGTAAAATAAGAGAGTGTTTTTTCGTAGATATCTAAGTCTTTACCTGCATGTTCAGAAAAATGCAAGAAGGCGGCTCGAGCCCTATCCATATCTCCAAATTTCAATGCTGCGAGTGCTTGATGCTCAAGCATATAGTGGAGCTCGTTGTTCCACGCTTCAGGTGCTTGTTTTTCGATTAGCTCAATAATTTTCAAAAATGCTTCAAGGTCTTTTTCTTCGTTGGTTTCATAATATAGCTGGATAACTATCTCAAATGCTATGTGATCGTCACAGAGTTCAGGTGTTTCTATTAGCATATTCTCTGCAATGGAAAGCTGCTCAGCGTAGGGAGCAGCACTAAAGGTATTCCAGAAGTTATCTCTATGTTCTTTTAACGGGTTTGTTGGAGTACTATCATCTTCCTCCAATGTTTGATATAGACTGGTTGCTAATTTTTCTGTAAGTTCTTCTCTAGATTCTATATCTCTAAATTCTATATCTCTAGATTCTATATCTCTAGATTCTATAGCGGCAGAGTTATCTAAAGTAGAAGATATAGCTTCGTTAGACGTTTGGCGACGTTGTTTTTCATCTGCTTTTAAGCAGCACTTTTTGTATTTTTTACCACTGTCACAGTGGCAGGGTTCGTTTCTTCCTAGTTTCATAGGTCATACCTCTAATAAAAGTTTATGTTTCTAGAAAAAAAGCCTAGACAATGTTGCCTAGGCTAGAATACATATGTAATATAATACCTTTAGATTACTGGCACTTCCACAAGGTCCTAAACCTCGATGATGTCACCTTCTTGGAAGCTATCGTAGTTCAACAAGTTAATACCGCATTCAAAGTTTGTACCAACTTCACGCACGTCATCTTTGAAACGCTTAAGTTGTGACACAGAGCCTTTATATACTTCGTCACCACCACGAATCAAGCGAGCTTTTGCACCACGCTTAATGACACCATCGGTTACATAAGAACCAGCGATGTTACCCTGCTTAGGAATTGAAATGACCATGCGAACCTCTGCGTGACCTAGGATTTGCTCCTCGTACTCAGGCTCGAGCTGTCCTCTAATCATCTTCTGAACGTCTTCAATGAGGTTATAGATAATCTTATAACTCTTAAGCGGGATGCCCTGCTTCTCAGCAGCTTTAATAACGCTACCTGCTGGATTAACCCCAAAGCTCATCACTGTAGCTTCTGCTGTGCTAGCCAGTAGCAAGTCAGCTTCGGTTGGTGCGCCAACAGTTGCGAGCAAAATTTCCACGTCAACTTCTTCAGTGCTTTCAGCTTCAGTAGCAATAACACCTTTAAGGGCTTCTAGTGACCCCTGTGTATCTGCACGAAGGATCAGGTTTACTTTGGCATTATTTGGTTTCCCAAATAGGTCTGCTAGCGTAATACCCTGATTACCCATAGCAGCTTTGTCTTGGTCTTCACGCTCTTCTTTGCGAGATTCAGCAAGCCCTTTGGCCATCTTTTCGCTTGATACAGCTTCAACCATGTCCCCAGCGATTGGCTGACCACTGAATCCAAGAATTTGTACAGGTACAGCAGGACCAACCTCTTTGAGGCGCTTACCAGTATGGTCAATCATGGCACGAACTTTTGCCCACTCTTCACCAGAGACGATGTAATCGCCAACATTAAGCGTGCCTTGTTGCATAAGGATAGTGGCTAGCACACCTGCTTGTTTATCTAGAATAGATTCGATGACGATAGCACTGCTTTCAGCTTTAGGATCAGCACGGTAGTCTTCAAGTTCTGCGACCAATGAAATCATTTCTAATAATTGGTCGACACCTTCACCTGTTTGAGCACTTACCTTTACTGTGATGGTATCGCCACCATAGTCTTCAGGAATAAGCTCTAGTTGCATCAAGTCTTGCATGACTTTATCAGGGTTAGCTGTTGCTAGATCTATCTTGTTAATAGCAATAATCAAAGGAACTTTTGCTGCTTTAGCATGAGCAACTGCCTCACGGGTTTGTGGCATGATGCTATCATCTGCAGCAACAACAATAATTGCAATATCAGTAGCATTTGCGCCACGTTGGCGAATAGTTGTGAAAGCCTCGTGACCTGGCGTATCTAAAAAAGTGATAAGACCATTTGGTGTTTCGGCTTGGTAAGCGCCGATGTGTTGTGTGATGCCACCAGCTTCTTTGGCTGCCACTTTTGTGTTTCGAATGTAGTCTAGCAAGCTTGTTTTACCATGGTCTACGTGACCCATAATCGTTACAACAGGGGCACGACTTGGCAAACCTGCTTTATAGGTAGCTTCAGCTTCGGCTTTTTCTTTTTCTGCTGCTTCAGCACGATTTTCTTCAACGAGCTGGCGAATAGTGTCAGCGATATCAGCCTCAACAGTACTAGAGTGTGATTTGTATTCAACACCCATATCATCGAGAATCGCAAGCATTTCTTTGGTTTCTAACTCGAGTGTTTTGGCTAGTTCATAGATTCGGACTTTTTCAGACATTCATCCCTCCAGAGTGGAATTTTGTAGATTTTTCTTTCAGTTCTTCTTCTTTTCTCAAGCTTGTACCTGTCGATTCAAGATGAGACGTTTCTTGTTTTGCTAGACTCGCTATTTTTGCTAGCTTTACATCAAGCTCTTTCAATATTTCTTCAATTTCTAAAGCTTGTTTTTTGAAAACATAAGCTAACTTTTTTGGATTGTGGCAGTTATTGTCTATACAGATCCAAGTGCCACGACCAGGCGGTTTAGTAGATTTATTAGACTCTAGTAGTTTCAGTCTTTTGAGCTGTTTTCCAAAGTGATAACTATCCAATTGCCAGCTACCATCTTGCAATTTGTAAAAGCGGATTAACTCGGTTTGTGGCTTGCTACTTCTACACAATACGCAACGACGCATGGGTATGTGTTTAGATGCTAATTTAGGATGAGTTAACTGACGAGCTGACATATGCTTGACTTAACTTTCTTCTGACTCAGATTTTTCTTCTGCTGTTTCTTCTGGTTCTTTTTCTACATCACTTTCAAGAGGTGCAGAAATAGCGTCAAATGGATTTTCTACCGTTTCTTTTGGTGCATCTGCTTCAGCGATTGCAGCGCTAAACACATCATCTGCAGCCTCACTGACACTTTCTTCCTCTTCTTTTTTGGTGGCTTCTGCGGCAGCTTTTGCTTCGAAAAGTGCATCAAAGCGAGCATTAGAATCTTCGCTTTTCGCTGTGACCAAGTCATCAAGGTCAAGCGCAGCAGCGTGCATAGCAGCATCTAGGTCAGAAACATTTTCACCTGTTTCTAGGTCTACTTTATAGCCTGTAAGTTTTGCTGCTAACCTGACGTTTTGTCCACCTTTACCTATCGCTAGCGATAGTTGATCAGTGGCGACAGTTACTTTGGCAACCATTTCTTCAGGATTTACTTCAATAATACCTACTTTAGCAGGGGAGAGAGCATTGCGAATGAACTCTCTAGGGTTAGGATCCCACATGATGATGTCAACACGTTCACGTTGCAATTCACTAGTAACAGCTTGAATTCTGGCACCTTTGTGACCGATACAGGCACCAATTGGGTCAACGTTTGGATTGTTACTGTGAACAGCTACTTTTGAGCGTTGCCCAGCTTCACGTGCGATTGATTTTAACTCTACGGTTTCATCGGTTACTTCTGGGATTTCTTGGCGCATGAGGTAATTGAGCAGTTCAGGTGCTGCTCTTGAAACCAAAATGCTTGGACCACGTGTTGATAGCTCCACTTTAGCAATATAGACTTTGAGGCGACTACCCACCATATAGCGTTCGCCTGGAATTTGCTCTTTTGGTGGCATGATGGCTTCACCACGACCTAGGTCTACAAAGGCATTGCGTTTGTTATCCACCCTTGCTACGACAGCAGTGATGACTTCACCAACACGGTCTTTATACTCTTCAAAGACCACTTGGCGTTCTGCTTCACGGATTTTTTGAGTGATAACCTGTTTGGTAGTTTGTACTGCAATACGTGTAAATTTCTCTGGGTCAACAGGAAATTCCATTTCCATGCCAACTTCGATTTCGTCATCTAGTTTTAGCGCCTCTTCGAGAATGATTTCTGTGTCTTCATTTTCGACAACTTCAACCACTCGTTTGATAATGAGGACTTCGATTTCACCTGTATCAGAATCGACATTAACTTCAATTTCCTTGCCAGGTTCAACATTGCGCTCAAAAGCTTGTTGTAAGGCCTCTTCAAAGTTGTTTAGTAACTGTTCTGGTTCGATGTTACGCTCGGCTGCTAAGTGACCGAGTGCATCGATAAACTCTTTATTCATTAAGACTCCTTTCTCCTACTTACTAGTAGTTAGCGTGCTAGTAATCACTTTGCTAGTAGTTACTGTGTTAGTAATCACGGCTAGTAGTTGCTGTGTTAGTAATCACGGCTAGTAATTACCGTGCTAGCAGTTGCTGTGCTAGTAATTACCGTGTTAGTAATTACCGTGGCTCTTTTGGCCATTCAGCCAGACGAGCACTGTTGATGTCAGTTAGACGAATTTCTTTCTTGTTTATTTCAGACTTTTCTTTGATTTCAAAGGTAATAGTTTCACTATTTACAGCTATGACTCTGCCTTTAAAACTTTCTGACGGTGTTTTTACCCTAACCAAGAGATTGATAAATCGTTTGAAGTGCTTTTCTGTTTTTAAAGGACGTTCAGGTCCTGGTGACTCGACTTCTAGCTGGTAGGGGGTACTGAAGGGGTCTAAGCGGTCTAGCTCGAGCCCGAAAACACGAGTTGCCTGCGTGACATCTTCCATACCTACCTGCTGACCATCAAGACGGTCGATACGTAACAACAAGCGCCGCTTATTGGCATGGCCCGATATATCGAGCTCGAGCACTTCATAACCAAGTGGCTCTAAGATTTCTATTGCTTGTTGTTCTAAATCATTACTCATATTTATCAATTCACCTAAAAAATACACGACAAAAGCCTAGCCCATAGCCATCTTCAAAAAGACGACTAAAGCTAATCCCAACTTGATTTCTCTAAATCAAGCCTTAACCTGTAAAAAGGGGCTTAGCTTCTATCTCAGCACTAAAAATATAACAGTTGAGACAGATGAAACTGGACACAGCTTCGACCGAGAGTATACACAATATACATAGGACTTACAAGATTCTAAATATCCTCATTTAGTACCTGACTATTTTGAGCTAATGACGAAATTTTATGTCTTAAGATAACTGTGTATGTTCAGTCTGCTAGCTCTGTAATTAAGTCCGTCATTTTTCAATAAGGTCTTTATTGCGCTGTAGTGAAAATTGATATTGTGCTATTGAGTAACGTCTTTATTGCGCTGTGTTGAAAATTGATTTTTGTCTCTAAATACTTGAATACTTGCGTTTAGTTTGGATAGTTGAAGACAGATATCATTTAGGACACACCTTTTGATGATGAAATGATAGTATTTGAAAAGAAGAGAAGAGATTGCATAGTTTGAAATAGCTTGAAATAGTTTGAAATAGATTTGAATAGTTTGAAATTTAAACAATATTGCTTGAACTAAATAGATTCAAACAACTAGGTTAATACAACTAGGAATGCAAATTCGGTTAATACAACAGTGTAACTAGTTACATGGCATAAATATTGAGATTCAGTACATATTGGATTGATAGATTTTTTGGTTTGCTGTTGTTCTATGCATGATAAAATCCATAAAGATTTGACTAGAATCTTGTCAGGATGTTGTAGGTGATAGGGTGAAGAGTGTGAGCAGATATCCACAATATTTGTGTGATTTTTCTAAAAAAATAGGTTTGATAGTTTTGACTTTAGCTTTTTGTGTAACAACGCAAGCTCAAGAGTGCGTTCATGAAGTTACTTTGAACGATAGATATATGGGCAAAGTTGCTTGTTATTTTTCTGGGCAGGCAAGTAGCACAGACCTATACACAGACCCATACATGGAACTAGGGTTATTCGCTCGTGAATTTGCTGCACATACGCAAATAGATGAAGTAAACAACTACGTTTATATGCGTCGTGGACGTCAGACTGTGCGCTTACAGACTACGTCTGATGTGGCTGTTGGTGTTCAACGAACAGCAAATGCAATTGATTATAATGGGCAGGGTGTAGAAAGTGCTTTGGGTATAACATCAAGTAGTGGCATTATCTATGTCCCACTTGAAGTGTTGGTGAATTTGTTTCTTGGCTCGAGCAGTTTTGACAGCTCCATAGGTTCGGGGCGTTTTAACGTTAGCACCTTTGCTGATACTTTTACACAAGTTGCAAATCAGTCCTCAGCACTTAGCCAAACTCAAGCACAGGTTCAAACACAGGTTCAAACACAGGTTCAAGCACAGCCACAAGCTCAAGTCTCATCTCCTGTGACGCAATCTATAACACAACCTGCGCCTCAGGGTAATCAGTTACCAGCACAGCAACTAGCACAGCAAGTTGGGCAAGCGCCAACTACTGCTCCTGTAGTTCAAATGCCACAGGTTCAAGTGCCCCAGCTACAAGCGCCACAGGTTCAAGTGCCACAAGTGACGCAGCCTACGCCACAAAATCAGCAGCTACAACAACAAAATACGACTGTTGCTGCAGTTCAAAGAATTGCTAAACCTAGAATTGGTCAGCATGATACCTACACACGTGTTGCTTTAGATTTACCCGTAGGTAGTGGTTATGACATTTTGGTACGAGCCAATACATTGATTATCACGCTTCCAAATATGGAAGCACTTGGCTTTGCCTATGCACAAGAAGATAGATTTATATCAGATATTGGTTATCAATTGATTGATAACACGTTGGCATTAGTCGTAACAACACGTTATCTAATGAGTGATGATGGATACGGTTATAGAATTGGAACATTGCCTCCAAGTGCTACGAGACCTCAAGAAGTATTGTATATAGATTTTGGTGAAGAGATTACAGGGGTTGCGCCGATTTCATCACCT
>CALGZD010000173.1 GCA_937934635.1 uncultured Deinococcales bacterium | reverse complement strand
TTCTGTTCAACTTCTGTGCCACTTTTTTTCAAGGGATGAGACTATTAGGGAAAAGTATCTTTGCAAGTTGAGCATCAATGTGACGTATATGAACCGTAGATAAGGCACTGTTTTTACGAGTTATAGAGTTCACTTGAGGGTGTCGATGTAGTTAAATTGTTTACAGCTAGGTTAGACAATTTATCAAGCTCGAGCCCTGCCAATTGCCTAATGTGATAGGGCGTTTGTGGATGCTGATATACATATTCAAAACGTTGTTTTGCTTCTTCAGGCTCTGTTATAACCTCTGCTCGACCAAAATAATATAAAGAAATAAGCACTACCAATATATCTTGATTACGTTCAGCTTCAAACAAAGCTTGCTTTGCTAAAGTCTTTAATGCCTCTTTATCATTTTGTTTGTCATAAAGGCTAGCTAGTGCAAAGAAATGTCTAAATGCATAGCGAAAATCATATCTATTGTGTTTAGAAGGTTGGCTAAAGAAGGCATTGTTCGTTTGTTCAATCAAAACACTAGCTTCTTCAAAACGCATTTCAAATACCATAATCATAGCCGAAGTAAAGTGTATATCATATATTAGTAGTTGGAAACCTGTACTTTCTGCGTCAGCCAGAGCTAGTTCAACATAATGTTTTGCCATATCGATTTGTCTAAGAGCGAGATACGCCTTAGCTAGATTTGAATAAGTTAGCACTCTTAAATCAAAGTTATCATAGTTATCAATATTAATTTGAAGACTCGCAATAGCGTCCTGATACTTACCTAAATATAGTTGATTATAAGATTGTAAAATACGTACTGATATTAATAGGCTTGCGATTGCCGCAGATTCTGTACTCTCTAATTTAAGTACTTCATCCAACATTTCAGTTGATTGCTGAACGTCTCCCTTTATGGTTAGAACGTGGGCTGTAAAATAATTTAGCATTCCCTCATTAAACAAGCCAGCAGTAGGGTCAAAACTTTTTAAAACAGTAACAGTGTTATGACATTCTTCAGCATGTTTATCTAATATATTTTGAGCCGCCTTAATATCACCCATGCTAGTACAGAAATGAACAAGTGAAATATAAGTCAAGCTGAGAACTAGCTTAAGATATACATCGTCTAAATCATGATTCGCTTCTTCAATCAGGTCAAGTAGATGCTCGAGCTGATCTCTACCACGTACAAAATCATTTTTAAATAAGTTATATAAACCTAATATCGAAATACAATCAACGAGTCGATGAGCCTGACCTTGCTTCGCTAGGAGACACGCAACATCCCACAAATTATCCATATTAGTATCATGAAGTATAAGTTTCTGATTTTCGGAATAACCTTTGTTTAGGATGTGCGCTCTATGTGTGTAGTAATTGATGTATTTTTCTTGAACTTGCTGAAAGACTTTTGTATTTCCCTGTAGCTTTTGGCTACAAAAATACTTCACTATTGGGTGCTGAATAAAGCTGCCATCAGCATTGTGGCTTAAAAAAGAACTGTGTGTGACCGTAAAAATATCTTTGGTCGTTGCACCTGTAATAGCTTGTAATTCAGAAAAAGAAGAAGTTGTATGAAATATAGATGCAGCAGCAGCTAAGGATTGACTTTCAACATTTAACAAAGACCATGAATAGTCAAAACAACGTTCTATCGTTTTATGTCGATCATCAATATCTTGTAGTGGGTGTTCTAATAGATATAAATCTTGAACAGTGCTGAGCCTTTCGGCAGGTAATATAGTTAACCATGTTGCCATCATTTCTAATACTAATGGCATTCCTTCACTTAACTGGAAAAGCTGGAAGAGCATAGCGTCATCAACATTATTAACAACACCACTTCGTGTCATTCTATTGTCTAGAAGTGCATAACTTTCACTCAGTTTCAAATCAGCTTTAGAATCTGGGAGCGATAAACCCTGTAACTCATAGCTGTACTCTGCTTGAAGACCCAACGTAACTCTTGAAGTTACAAGTATTTTCAACTGTGGACTAGCTTCAAGGAGCTGATTTAATACAACTAAATCTTCTAGGTACTCTTCAGCATTGTCAACTATCAATAGCAAGTGTCGTTTAGTAAAGAAAGATTTCAAATCTTCAATAATATCGCTAGCTACACTACTTTCTAGTTGTAGAGCTTCACGGAAATAGTCTAAGACACTATCATACCTTTGATTGGTCAATGATATGTACAAGACACCATCTTTAAATTGATGTTGGTAGTGTTCAGCAAATGCTATTGCTAATCTTGTTTTCCCCAAACCACCCCAAGCGTAGAGCGTAACGAGTGAATGTGTTTCAAAGATAGTTTTAAGCGCCTTAATATCTTTTTCTCGTCCAACAAAATCATTAACTCTGTAAGGTAAGGTTTGATAGCTCGTTTTTGTGATGTTAGTGTGTGTATGAGTTGAATTATTTCTATCAATAGTCAAACTAAGGTGATTAAAACATTCAATTGTTAGCTCTTCAGGCGCTACACCTAACTCTTCAGATAAGGTCTGGGTGAGTATAGAAAAATGATTTTTTACAGCAATAAATTCACCCTTCATACCATAGAATTGTAGTAAATACCTGTGGGCTTCTTCGTTATAGGTGTCAAGCTCGAGCCACCTCTGTGTATACTGTATGCCTAAATCTGGCTTAGCATTCACAAAATGAACTTCAACTAATTTTTTTAGAACCTGACTATATTTCAGGCTGTAGTTTTCCCGTTTTTGGTCTAACCAATTCAAAACTTCATTGGGAAATCCAGCAAAACCGTTGAGAAAGCTACCACGATAGTGCTCGAGCGCTGCCTGCCATGATTCTGTATCATTTTCGTATGCTAGGCGTTGAAACTGAATTGTATCAACCCAAACAGACTCATCAAACACCAAAGAGTCAACACTAACCGAATATCGATCAACTACCAATAAGTCTGGCACTTTCTTTTGAAGGCGACTAAGCAGGGTTCTTAGAAGACCTAAAGCTTCGCCTTCTTCACGTTCAGGCCACAGCAAAGCAGATAAACTACTACGTGAGTGACTTGTAGGGTTTTCAATCAAGTAAGCAAGTAATAGCGTAGCCTGTTTTGACTGTAACTTAACTATTTTATTACTGGCTAATACCGATACTTGACCCAAAAAGCTTATTTGTAGGCTATCTTTCAAGGTCTTCCCACCTCACGAAAATCTATCTATATAAGTTTAGAATCTATCAACACAACGTAAATACAACAAAACTATTTTAGCTATATATCGTTTTTAGTAGTGACAAGAAATTGGCTTTTTTCAAGTCATTTTTAACGTTATCAACATTTTATTCAGTCATCACCATAACACAAGTGAACAAAGTGTGCATTAAAATACAATTACATGCATAAAAATTCAAATCGTAACTAAAAAGGTGCTTGAATGGTAGTCCTCAAGGAGGCTTCTTGCTTTCTACCTCTTTTTTACCTCAGCTATGTACAAGTTGTCTAATGACAAAAAAAAGACTAAAATCTTCACAGAGTATTAATTATTTATATAGGCACGTCCTAAATCTATATTGCGATAAGCTTTAACGTTTTACTAAAGACCAGTCCCAAAGTAGATACAGAGCAATCAACTTAAATCTATTTTTAGAAAGTGCGGACTTGTTTTGGGACAGGTCCATATACCTTAAAGTGACTTCATATACGATTTATCCACGATTGAAATATAATCTGGATTTGTTATTGCCTCTTTCTACATACGGAGAAGAGTGAAGAGGACAATATAGGGGAGGCTACCTCACTGAATAAGGTGCTTTTTTACTTCCCAGAATTAAAGTGCCTTATATCTCAACACAAGACTGTGTCTATTTAAACAGTATCTATTTAAGTAGATTGGTCTGATGCTTTAACTGACTTTCGGAGAAGAGAGTTAAAAGTAAAAGGACTAGTTTATAGATTAAAAACTGGTCCTTTACTATTTGTGTTGAGAGGCTAGTACAACGGTGTTAAGAGGCTAGTACAACGACAACTGATAACTCACATCTTGCAGTTGGATGAATATGCGTTCTGCACGCAAATTTCCAATTTGTGAAAAGTCTCAAAAACACCGACATTAAAGGCTTTTCAAGAGATACCCAAATAACTCAAGTAGATGAATATACAGGAAAAGCCCTAAATATAAGGCTTTTTGAATAATACCGAAGTGAATCATAAATGTCATAATCACAAACATATCGAAGCGTTGTAACTTGTGTGCCCTTCGGTTCTGATGAGAACTTTTTCTGCTAATGGATTATGACTTTCTTCTTTCAGTTTAGTATAAGTGCAAGATCTGAGATAACAAAAAGGTATGTTTTGGATCCTAAACTCTAAAAAGCTTATGGGTACAGAATAGTATAGCTAATTCAGATTATTCAGCCTTAAATTTCTAGCCTTAGATTTCCAGCTTTAGAGTTTCACTTGTTAAAGCACTAGTTGCATATCACACCCAAAGCCTTGTAAACTCATATACATAATGATGTGTAGCACAAACACACAGCACTCAAACTACATAAACCTAGAACGAGCTATCTAGCAGGCGACATTTAGTACTTTATCTATATGTTGCCGAGTATTTTCAGACCCATCAGACGGATGTGGTCTTTTTTTGTTGTTTTTGTACCTACACCCTGTTTTGTGTTTACACTTTCTGGAGGCTACTTATGAGACAAGACCTTTCAACCAATGAGCTTAGACAGCTCTATTTGGACTTTTTTAAAGAACGAAATCACCTTATTTATCCATCAGCATCTTTAAGTAGTGAAGATCCAACACTTCTTTTTACAGTTGCAGGAATGGTGCAGTTCAAGCCATATTTTCTTGGTGCAACACCTAAATTTGCAGGTTTTGATGGTGTATGGCACCGTGTGACTACAGCGCAAAAGTGCATTCGCATCAATGATATCGAGAATGTAGGTCGAACACTGCGCCACCATAGCTTTTTTGAAATGATGGGTAACTTTTCTTTTGGGGATTACTTTAAAAAAGAAGCAGCATCTTGGGCTTGGGAATTCCTAACTGAAGTTCTTGAATTTGACAAAGAAAGACTTTACGTCACCATCTACGGTGGTGAAGGTGAAGAAGATGATGAAGAGGCTTTTAAAGTCTGGACAGAAGATGTGGGTGTACCTGCTGAGCGAGTCTCTCGCTGGGGTCAGGATGAAAACTTCTGGCCTGCAAATGCTGTAAGTGACGGTCCAAACGGTCCTTGTGGTCCTTGTTCTGAGATTTTTTATGACCGTGGTCCAGAATTTGGTAGTGAGGATGAAGTCGGTCCAAACACTGGTTCTGGGGATAGGTTCATTGAGATTTGGAATTTGGTTTTTACGCAGTCTGACCGTCAGCCAGACGGTAGCTTAGTTCCACTTCCACAAAATAACATTGATACAGGTTTAGGTTTTGAGCGCCTTGCTTCTGTCATCAATGGTGTACCTGATGCCTATGCAACTGACTTATTTCAGCCAACGATTCAAAAGGTAGTTGAGGTTTCTGGGGTTGAATATAAAGGTCAAGAAAGTTTATCGCACAGGGTGATTGCTGACCATATTCGTGCAGTTACCTTCTCGATTAGTGATGGTGTTTTACCTACCAATGATGGTGCTGGCTATATTGTGAAAATGCTTCTTCGTCGGGCTGCTCGTCATGCTTATCTTTTAGGTATTCGTGAGGCTATGCTTTATACCTTGGTGGATCAGGTGATTGAGTCTATGGGTGAGGCTTATGCGGAGCTCGAGCCTGCCAAAGAGCGTGTGGCTGGTGTTATCAAGACTGAAGAAGAGCTCTTCCTAAAAACCTTAGAGTCTGGCATCCGCCGTGTAAATACTATTTTCTCTGAAATGGATGGCAAAGAACTTGATGGCGCAGTAGCGTTTGACCTATGGCAAACCTACGGCTTTCCTTTAGA
>CALGZD010000172.1 GCA_937934635.1 uncultured Deinococcales bacterium | reverse complement strand
CTTGTTACCTGCAATTTACTCATACCCATGCGCTCGAGCAGGAGGCAGGCCTGCGAATTAGGTTCATCAAAAATAGCAGCTAGCACATTACCACCTGTGCTTTCTGTTCGCCCTGCTGCTTGCATTTGGTAATCTGCCCGTTGCACGACTCGCTCAAAAGAGGTCGTTGGAATTGTATCTATCTCATAGTCATTGAGTAGGTCGCTAGAAATAGTTTCAATGGCCGCTAAAATTAACTCAAGCTCATCCTTCAACTGACTTGTATCTAAGTGCGCTTTGAGAATCAGCCCCGCTTGAGGATCATCAATTAGGCTATACAGTAAGTGCTCGAGCCCTGCATATTCATGCTGCCGATCTTTTGCGAGGTCAAGCGAATTAATAAGTGTTTGTCGTAACTCTGCAGAAATCATCTTAAGACTATTAGAGCATACATACAGTGTCGCTTCAGTGAGACTGTCTTACATGTAGGCTTACATGTAGGCGACTACTACGAATATCAAGCTCTAAACAACATCTCGCATCAAAACGTTACTCGACTTTGTAACTTCTATGTAACAATTTTAAAAATACGAAATCATTCAGAACCCCCACCACGCTAAGATAAGTAACATTTTGTCTTTTTTCTGAAATGATATCACTAAAATTAAATACATTATAATCAAAAATGAATAACATCATGTAGTAGGGGATCGGGATGGTTGCAGAGGGGCAACAACAATTAAGAAGACGTTTGCTAGCAATTGGAGCAGTGCTGGGGAGCATTGTCAGCATTTTTCTAGCACTATCAAATAGTTTTAGTTTTGTCGGCATTAGCACATTGATTTGTAGCATAGGCTGGTTAATACTTGCCAGCTTGTTTCAGTTCAGTCGCATTCCCTTACGGGCACTTGAAGTGACAGCCTTTGTATTACTGTGCAGCCAACATATTATTGCAGATCTGTTATATATAGTCTTAACACCATTTACAGGAGTAGGTCTATTTAGCGAGTTTAGTGGTGACCTTTGGGTAACAACCATTATTATTCTTTTAAGCTTTCTCTGCTTCACCCGTAAACAAGCACTTATATTAACATTGGGGCTTATTTCTTTATCGATATCAGTTGTCATCTTTCGTGCTACTAACCTAGTAGATGGAGATATTAGCAGTGTGCTCAAGCTCATTAAACATACGGCTTATTTTTTAGTCTGTTTATATCTTATTCACACGCTTTCATTATTTAGAAATGTGGCACACAATGCTCAAACGGAAGCAAAAGAGTTCGAAAAACTAGCTTTTTTTGATGAACTCACAGGCATTGCCAACAGACGTAATCTCACAGAGGTTTTAGCCAAAGAAGTAGCAAATGCCAAACGTTATCAAAGCTCTTTAAGCATTGTCATGTTTGACATTGACCACTTTAAAAGAGTGAACGATACTTACGGTCATAATATTGGTGATTTAGTGCTAAAAGAAGTCAGTAACAGCGTAGCAAACACCATTCGCTCAGGGGATAGTTTTGGGCGTTGGGGTGGTGAAGAATTTTTGTGCATTCTTCCAAATACTGATGCAAACTTTACATTTCAATTAGCTGAGCGTTTAAGACTTGGCATTGCTGATTCACTCATAGACGATGGACCAGCTATAACTGCTAGTTTTGGAATAGCACAACTAAACAACTTAGATACTTTAGAAAGCTTCATCAATCGCGCTGACCAAGCACTCTATAGCGCAAAAGAACAAGGCAGAAATCGTTGTAAACCTAATCCTTTAAAGGAAACATCTGAAGTTTACATCACATCCAAACAAACTAATCATTTAGTAAATTAAGTTTCTCAACAGAGTTTTTGAGATAAACTTATAAACGTGCAGAATATCGAACCTAGCAACAACCTATTGCGCAGAAAGTTTTTTGCCTTTGCAGCCTTTCTTGGTGGCAGCATTACTTTAGGTCTTGCCATCATTGAACCATCTACTGTGGTTGAACCTTTGAGTATTGCTTCTGGTTTTGGTTGGTTGCTTTTATCTGCACTCTTCCCTATTCAAAAAATACCTCTAAAAAAACTTCAACTTCTTGCTTTTGGAGTTGTTTCACTTCAAGTCACATCAACAGAGCTATTTCAATTTGTGATGTATGAAGCCAATGAAAGCTCCTATAACGCCTCTGTGATGAATATATTCTGGACACTTAGTCTACTCATTACTGTATCTTTTCTACTTCTTGATGCAAAAACAGCTACTCGCTCATCTTTGGGTTTTATAAGTCTTACTGCCATAACAGTTTTTGTTGGCACACTCCAATTACCAAGTGATGTTCGATTAAGTCATGTAGCAGGCATTGTTGAACCGCTGTGTTACTTACTTATCCTCAGTTACTTGATTCGTGCGCTCGCACTATTTCGCAATGAAGCCACACATGCCAAATTGGAAGCCACAATATATGAGAAACTAGCCTATATTGATGATTTAACAAACATAGCGAATCGACGAAAATTAGTTGATATCCTCCAAAGGGAAATTGTCAACTCTCAAAGGAATAAAAACTCACTCAGTATCATCATCTTCGATATTGACCATTTTAAATCCGTCAATGACAACTATGGTCATGACATTGGTGACATTGTCCTAAAAGCTGTAGCAGAACACTGTGTAAATGCTCTACCTGATGATGCTTTGTTAGGTAGATGGGGAGGTGAAGAATTTCTTTGCGTTTTACCCCAACGTGTTTTGCCCCAACGTGTTTTGCCCCAAACATATGAGGAACATGCTTTTACTGTTGCCGAAAATCTACGTACTGTGGTTGAAAACATTTCTTTTGATCATGGACCATCGGTTACTGCAAGTTTTGGATTAAGCTACCTCGAAGCAACCGATAGCTTTGATAGTTTGATTAAACGTGCCGACGAAGCACTCTATGTTGCTAAGGAAAAAGGACGCAATCGTTGTGAACCAAACCGATATTCTGAGTTAGCTGAACCAGTTGATGCAAATACTCAGACAAAGCACCAAAGCACGTAATGCTCTCAAAACACTTCCTATCCAGATTTATTGATAATTCTTCACCTTGTTATACTGCTCTTAAATTAATACTTAGAAGCGTTGATCAAAAATATGCGCTTCAGCGCCAAGATGCAAGACTAAATCAACAATTTCATTACCCCGTTGCACAGTCAAAATAACTTCATCTCCAATATTGTAATTACGGATTTTGTTAATCACTTCAACGAAGTTATGCGTGCGCTCACCATCTATTGCAACGATGATGTCCGCTGCTGCAATACCCGCTTGACTTCGTAAATTACCGATATCACGATTATTGCGTCCCTCACCATTTGAATCTGAACCAGAATTGAAACTACCACCATTCAAACCCAAAGCTCCCAAACAACCCACAACCTGTGAAGGCTGTCTGTACTGCTGCAACACAGTCTCTTTTAACTGACAACTACGTAAGCCTGACAAATCCGCAGGGCTATCATTCGGTACATGATCGACCAATGCGCCTGACAATTTGCCTAAACTCTCTGCTGCATTGCCTGGCATATAATCACTACCGTAAATCCCTATTACAGGCACATCACGCTTTTTCCCTGCTAATAATTCTTCTAAAATCATGCTGCTGCGCAACATTGGCACAGCAAAAGAACTTACCTGTGGCGGTAATAATAAAGGACGCAACGGTACTGGTATAAGTTTCTTAGATTGCTGCAAAACATCATCAGGAATAAAGCTAATATAACTAACCACTCCTATCACTTGACCCTCTGCATTCAACACAGGTCCACCAGAATCACCTGCTTCGAGCTTTGAGGTAAATTCGATTGTATCAGTAGCAAAATCAGCTCTACTTGCCTTGGCATTTAGACGCTTAATTCGTCCAGCTCGAGCCTGTAAAAACTCTCCCCTACTATTACCAATACTCATAACCTGCATCCCAACCCTAGGTCGGTCATTTCCCAGCTTCAAGAAAGGTACTGATGCAGAAGTATCTGCCTTAAGTAAAGCAACATCTTGATGGGCATCAAAGGCTAAGAGCTTAAGAAAATAGCGTCTTCCATTGACATCTTTGGCGATAAAGCGACTATCTTTATGACTACGAATCACATGATATGCCGTAAGCACCAACCCATCATCAGAGATGAAAAACCCTGTACCCATACCCTGAACATAGCGAAAAGATAATGATGGTCCTAAAACCTCAATCTGCAAGGTCGCAGGTCTTGTTTCTTCAAAAATAGATTGTTGGATAGAACTTAAAGCAACGCTATTTTCAGTTTTACTGACATTAAGATACTGCTGTGCACCAAAAGCAACATCATCAAAACGTAAAGGCGCAAGGATAATTGCTAAAAATAGCAATGCTAGTGCTACAAAAAGCCACGCACGTCTAAGCGGTGACAAACTAAAGTTCAAATCTGGATATGTTTTGCTAACATTACGTTTTTGTTCTGGATTTCGATAAGGTGAACCTTCAAAAATAGTTGTTCGATTTGTTCTTTCGACGCTATTGCCTAAAACACTACTGCCTGAAACGCTATTGCCTACAAAGCTATTGCCTGAAACGCTACTGTCTACAACGCTATTGCCTGAAACGCTATTGCCTGAAACGCTACCGCCTGAAACACTACTATCTACAACGCTACTGCCTGAAAAATCATCATTTGAAACATTATTGCCTACTTCTGAAGCCAAAGTACGATTATCCTGATTAGCAAGAGGCTCAGATTTTAGCTGTTTAGATTCATTATCAGGGTGCATACTATGCTACTCATCTATACCTTGTACGTATTTAAAACCTTAGATGCCTTTGAAGCAGATTTCTTTTGGGAATTTGACACTAAACCTTCTAGAAACAAATATCCAGAGTTTAGTATAGACCTTTTGCGAATCAACTGGATGTGGGAAGGCTTAAACTACTCTTTTTTACATGCTTCCTTAATTTCTGAAGGTTGTCTGCAAGCTAGACAACCTTCCGTGAATAGCAAATGTGGTTTAACATAAAGCTAGTGCTAATTGATTTTGCCAGACCTTCATTATTATTGCTATTACTCATCTTGTTGCTCCTACCAAGAGTACAGGGATGGTTATGGCGTGCCTTGGCATTAGCCTTGCTAATTTTTGCCCTTGCTGGACCAGAACGTCCACTGCCAAGTCAGCGGGTTGCTGTCTTACTAGACGTATCTGAAAGTATCGGCAGCAGAGCTGGCGAAGCGCTTAGTAAGCTCCAACTATCCTCTCTTAAAGAATCCCCTTCTTTCTTTGCCTTTGCAGGGGACACAACTGCGCTAGTTGAGGCTGATTTAAGTATCGCTGATTTAAGTATCACAGATAAAATAACAGATGCAATTGCCGACTTACAATCTCTACAACAAGCCCAATTACTACAAACTGAGTTAAGTGACCTCGCTCGTTCACTGCAAGTTGCTCAAGCAAGTGATGTAGATAGAATTCTTCTGATAAGCGATGGTGCAGAATCCGCTGGTAATGCTCTTGCCGCCTTACCCAGACTCCCTGTCGATAGCCTCTGGATACAAAGTCGAGATAATTCACGCCTTAGTGATTTACTTGCACCAGAAGAAGCTGGCATCGGAGAAAACGTCAAGGTCGTCGCAGTGGCCGAGAGCGATCGAGACACTGAAGCAACACTCATCTTTACTGTTAATGGTGAAGAGCAAGAACCTATAAGACAGCAGCTTTCTGCTGGTCGCACACCTATCGATTTTAATTTCACGGTTGAAAACGAGGGAAACATAGAAATTAGTGCCAGTCTTATCACAGACTATGAACAAGCTAAAGCTGATGACAGTGCCCGTGTTGACATCAGCGTGAATGAAACTGCACCTGTTTTGGTCATTGGTGACAGTGCAGCAGCAGAATTACTCAGGGTACAAGGCTTCAATGTCGTCGAAGGCAGTCCTGCCAATATCAGCAGTCAAAGTGACTACAGCGCCATTGTCTTGCGAGACAGTGCTAATTCCTTTAGCTTAGGGCAGCTTGAATTATTGACACAATACGTAGAATCTGGCGGTGGCTTACTAATGACAGGTGGACCTGATAGCTTTGGTCTAGGTGGCTGGTACCGCAGCCCTGTCGAAGCTGTACTTCCAGTCAATACCGATCTCCGAACAGATGTTGAGATTCCACTAGTAGCTATGGTGATGGTCTTAGACCGTTCCCAATCGATGCAGTCAGGTCGTCCAAGCAAAATCGATCTTGCAAAAGAAGGTGCTATTGCAGTGGTAGATTTAGCCTATCAAGAAGATATTTTAGGACTCATCGTCTTTAGCAACGATGACCAGTGGGTATTTAAACCACGAGTTGCTACTGAACGAGGTAAAAGAGAAATGGCCAAGGCTATCCTAGATATTGAAACACAGGGTGGTACTGTTCTTAGACCTGCCTTTAACCAAGCGATTTCAGAACTTAGCAACACAGAAGCAGCTATCAAGCACATCATTTTGCTCACAGATGGTCAGCTCAATGATGGTCCATTTAACAGCAATAATGGTGTGGACTTTGCGCTGATGGCACAAATTGCAAACCAAAACGGCATTACTACCTCAAGCATTGCCATCGGTGATGGTGCAGATGTTGAGCAATTAAGACGAATATCCGTAGCTGGTAAAGGTCGCTTCTATGAAGCACTTGATGTCAGTACGCTGCCACAAATTTTTGCTACCGAAGCACTCACTGCCACTCGCTCACTCTTGAGAGAAGAAATCACTGAGCCGATTATCCGCACACATCCACTGATTCCTGAAGCTTTGAGTTCTAGTAGCACACAAAATCTAGCACCTAGCTTAAACGCCTACATAGCTAGTAGCCTAAAACGAGACAGCGAAATGCTCCTAGAAGGCATGGATAAAGAACCTATTTTGGCTGTAAGCCGTCAAGGTCTAGGACGCAGTGCCGCCTTTACAACTGACTTAAATGCATGGTCAGGTGAACTGGGCGAATGGTCACAGCTACCTGCACTCCTTGGAACTGTAACCCGCTGGTTACAAGTCCGTCCTTCTGAATATTCTTCAAAAAT
>CALGZD010000171.1 GCA_937934635.1 uncultured Deinococcales bacterium | reverse complement strand
AGATTGGTTGCTAACTAACTATGTTCACTAGACTAAAACAAAGCCTGAACTTTCGAATGGCCTTAATGGTTTTTCTAGTAGCATTACTTGCCTCTATATTTTGGGTAACAACATTTCGTATAGTTTTTGTAAAAACTACTTCACAAAACCAGCAAGAATTCATAACGCTTATGCAGGAATTTGTAGACAATCCTGAGTATCAAAAGGCATCGCCTCTTATACCTCAAAGTCTGCAAGATGATTTCATAGCAATTCAAGATAACACTCAACAACGCATCAACTTTTCAAAAACATTTATGAAATGGCGTTGGATTTTTATTAGTACTCTTTTCATAGGGTTAATTCCTATAACGTACTTCTTTGCCTTCTTCCTCGCTAGACGTGTAACAACACCACTCAAAACAGTAGCAACAGCCTCTCAGCAACTTTCCGAAGGTGATTTAACTGTACGAGTAAATCCTAATACTGGTACTTGGGATGGTTACAGTCTTGCTTTAGCTAAGGACTTTAATCACATGGCAGCTTCACTAGAAGCCTACGAAGAAGAACGACAAACCATGATTGGCGATATAGCCCATGAACTACGAACACCTGTAGCGATTATGCAAGCGCAGCTTGAGTCATTGCAGGACGGTGTCGACCCAATAAACCCAGAGGCTATTGATAGTTTATATGAAGAAACGAAGTTGCTTTCTCGCTTAATTATAGATTTAAGAACACTTTCGTTGGCTGAGGCTAAACAACTGTCACTTCAACTTGATAATATAGACCTAAGTGACCTAGTTCAGAAAACAGTCTTTCGTTTTCAAAAAGAAGCTGAACAAAAGAACATCAAACTTATTGCTGAAGCCAAAGAACAGCATTTTATAGAAGCAGATTCAGAACGTTTAAACCAAGTGTTGAGTAACTTATTGAGCAATGCCCTTAGACATACACCAAACGGTGGTTGGGTCAAAGTAAAACTTGAACAACAAGAAGCAGACTTGGTGCTTAGCGTAGCTGATTCAGGTAATGGACTTTCGGAAGAAGCTTTAAAGAATGTCTTTGACCGTTTTTATAGGTCAGATAAGGGTCGGGTTCGTTCTGAAGGTGGGTCTGGTTTAGGCTTGGCGATTGTTAAGGCATTGACTGAATTGCATGGTGGTTATGTCTCTGTTGAAAATGCTGCTCAAAGTGGAGCGGTTTTTACTATTTATTTACCAGTACATGAGTAATTAACAGAGTCTATTGACAGCTAAAAGTCTTTTCATGAATGAAAAAATAGATAGTTCAGCCCTAAAGCATCCATGTTAAACTTTGCAAATCATGCCAGAAACACAAGAAAAAATTGCTTATCAAGGTATTCCAGGTGCTTATCACGAAGTAGCCTGTTATCAGTATAATCCTGAACTTGAATCTGTGGGTTTTGAAACCTTTGATGAAACTTTTGCAGCAGCACTAAAAGGTGAGTGTGATTATGCCTGCATGGCTGTTGAAAATAGCTTGGCTGGATCAGTCAATCCAACTTACGACATCCTGTCTGACTCGGTTCTTCATGTGATTGGGGAAGAAATTGTGAAGGTCGATCATGCCCTGATGGCTCGAGCCGACACAAAACTCTCAGATGTCAAACGTGTGTATAGCCACTACCAAGCCCTTGCCCAGTGCGAGAAGTATCTCAAGGACAATAACTTTTCTGCTGTGACTGAATTTGATACTGCTGGCGCAGCTAAAATCATCGCTGAACGAGCTGATCAAGGCGAAGCTGCGATTGCTAGTACAAGAGCTGCCGAGATTTATGGTTTAGATGTTTTAGCAACTAATATCCAAGACGAGACTTTTAATTACACACGCTTCTTTATTTTAGGAACGAATGAAGCAAGCTATGAAGAAGGTAAAAAATATAAGACAAGCTTGCTACTTGCTACCAGACACCAACCTGGTGATTTGGTTCGTTGCTTAGAGCTTTTCCCTGAGCACAATATCAACATGACCAAACTCGAATCTCGTCCAAGACGAGATAAGCCGTGGAGCTATGTGTTTTACATAGACATTGAAGGGCACATCAATGATGATAATGTTTCCGCAGCCATGATGGGAATGATGCGCCGAGCAGCTTTTGTTAAGTTTTTAGGGTCATACGCTGCAGCCCCACAGCCTAGTTAAAGGTTGTGGTTAAAGGTTGTGCTAGTTAGAGGTCACGTTTGAGAGGCTAGTGCTTTAACAAGTCAAAATGTGAAGGCAGATGGTTGAATGAATCTAAAGTGGTTGTACCCATAAGCTTTTTAGCCTTTAGCATAAGATAGAGTGCCCTCTGAATATCGTTTGTTGTTGTGCTAGAAATCAAATGTTGCTTCTATTTTGCCTAGAACTTCAACTTCGTTGCTATCTAAAAAATATTTAATTTCGTTACCACTGACCACATCAGTGCCAAGGGTGCTTTTTGCAGGACTACCACGTAATATGGCAATGCCTGCTTGCTCATCCCACTCAACTGATTCAGCGGTACTACTACGCCCACCAGCTTCGAGAGTGACGCCATCTTCTAAAACTTTGACGTCTTCATCAGTATCAAAAAAGAGGCTACCTGCCGTTGCGGAAAGACGGTCGTCTTGGTTTTCAGCATCACGTGTGAGTGTGATTGGTCCAGCTAAGCGGCTGATACCATCGGCATTGTCGTAGTTGAACCTTGAGCCGAGAATATTGGTAGCACCTTCGATAAGTTGGACTAAGGCTTCTGAACTTGCTTCTACCACGGGACAGCGTTTGTCAGTGAATTCTGCGCTGCCACCGAGCAGCTCGAGCTGTTCTTCACCAGTTGTTTCATTTGGCACTCTAAGTAAAGCAAGATTTGAAAGTAATAGTGTATTATTGATAATTGTAGAGACTCTCATATCATTAGGTGCATAAAAGCTACCTAACCGTACACCTTCTTCGCAGTTCTTTAATCTAGGTAATATGAATTTAGCACCTGTATTAGATTTCGCTTTATCATCTTGTCGAAAGATTATAGTTTGGTCATCTCTATCAATCGAAAATTCTGCACCTTCTTGGGCTTTAGATGAAGTCAGTGTCGTTATGGCAAGAATAATTATTATATTAGTGCGTAAATAGCCTATATAAGATAGATGATTTGATTTTTTTGGAATGGCTAATGATTGCATAGTTGTTTTGGTTTGGGACTCACATTATTGGATTTCAGAAGTAAGTAGAAAATCTGCTTCGTTCCAGATATTTGGGGCGGTCTCGTCTAAGATTTCAACTAAGTCGTCATCGATACTCTGCTCGAGCCTTTGCCCTTTAATCGTCACATCAAATTCTGAGTCAGTAGATACAGCAAGATTATCAGGCGAACCAAACACCTCAGCACGTTCGATTTCATCATCAAAGAAGACAGTTTCGCCAGTAGTAGTGATAGCACCATCCACTAACTTAACGTTGCCAGAGGCCATAAGTTTTTTAGTTTCCGTCAAAACACGTACCGTGTCAGCAGTAATGGTTAAATTGCCATCTTCACCACTACGTTGAAGTGTAACTTGTCCATTTGGACTAATCATGACCGCTAAATCCAAACCTTGTTCAAAGGTGATTTCTTCAGCTTCACCACTTTGTGAACCACTTTGAAGCGTGACACCACCACGACTAACACTGACATCTGTATCCACATCAAATGTGGCTGATGCAGCTTGAATTTCGGTTGTATCACCGTCTGTTTCTTTTGGTCTAACTGTGATATTGATGCGCTCTTG
>CALGZD010000170.1 GCA_937934635.1 uncultured Deinococcales bacterium | reverse complement strand
TAATGGTGTATTTCGTGGTTTTCAGAATATGCGTGTGCCCTTTTGGATTATGATTGGGCTAAATCTTGTCAATGTTGTTCTTGATGCTCTGTTTATCTTTGGATTTGGTTGGGGCTTGCAGGGTGCTGCTTGGGCAAGTGTGATTGCTCAGTATGTTGGTGCTGCTAGCTTTATAGTTATTCTTTTTGCTCAACGCACTGCTTTTCAGATTCCTTTGCTTTTACCGAAACTTAGTGAATACGCTAGTTTTTTACAAATTGGTTGGTTTGGGTTTTTGCGTACAGCAGCGCTTCTTTTTACATTTACTTTAGCCACAGCAGTTGCGACACGTGTGGGTACGGTCGAAGTTGCAGGGCATCAGGTGGCGAATAATATTTGGTTGTTGTTGGCTTTAACTGTTGATGCTTTAGCGATAGCGGCGCAGGCGTTGGTGGGGAAGATGTTGGGTGAAGGTGGCGGTACTGAAGAGGGGAGGGGGTTGGCTCGAGCCCTCTGCAATCGTCTCCTAACATTGGGCTTTCTTGTAGGCATTGCCCTAGCTATAGTTTTAACTATTTTATCTCCGTGGCTACCAAAACTCTTCAGCCAAGACCCAGAAGTGATAGCGGTTGTCTATGGTGTCTTTGCCTTTGTCGTATTGAGCCAACCGCTGAATGCAGTTGTTTTTGTTTTTGATGGTATCTTCATGGGCTATGAAGATTTTGCCTATATAGCAGTAGCCATGATTGTTTCTGCTGTTGCAGGTTGTGCAGTTTTATTGCTCGTACAACCTCTCAATTTAGGTTATGTAGGCGTTTGGTGGGGTCTTGTTGTATTTATGGTAGTACGTTTCTTAACCATAGGTTGGCGTTACTTTTTTCGTTATGAAAAGTTAATAGCATAAAGGTCTTATGAAAAAAGAGATTAGTGTAAAACCTGTTAATCCTCATCAAACGTTACTGTTGGGTTACTGTTTTTCCTTTATGATGATTAATTATGAGTTGGTCTTTCCTTCGTTTTTTTAAAGCGTTTCTTCTATTGCTTCTAGCTTACATGAGTTTGATTGCTTGTGGTGGCATAGAGCCAATCCTTAGCACAGATATTTCGAAATCAGCAGGTTTGGTGTTTTCGCAAGAAGCTGAAAATGCTGTTGTTACTGTCAGCAATGCAGGTGGTGGTACGTTAGCTTGGACAGCTTCACTGAGTGACTTTAACTACAGTGGTAGCTCACAGATACAATCTCAAGCACAGACACAGTGGCTAGAATTAGCCAATACAACAGGTGAGCTTGCGAGTTTAGAAAGTAGTGCAGTTACCCTTAAGCGACGCATCATGCCAGCAGGCAATTACTCAGCGGTGCTCACGATGACCTATCAATACAATGGCAGAGCAGTTTCTGAGCAGTTCCCAATTCGTGCTACGGTACTTGACCGACCTAGTGTAAAAGTTGATAGCCCCTTTTCAAGATTGAATGTCGCACTTGGTCAAACGAGTTTTTATGTGCAAAATGGTTCATTTAGCGATAAAGTTTTAAACTGGTCTTTTGATAATTTGCCAAACTGGTTAGTTGCTGACAAAACGAGTGGTTCGCTATCGGCTGGGCAGGAATCACTTATTCGTTTGAGCTTGCGTTCAAACCTTCCACCAGGAAATTATGAAGTTGATTTGGGTATTTCAGGTATTGATGCAGCCCGCAAAACACTTAAAGTTGTTGCAACCTATCAAGGGTGCGTAGCGCCAAATGCACGCTACAACTTAGCGCCACAAGCGTTATTGTCACAAGCTTTGATGCTACAAGATCCTGCGGATGCAGAATACGTCAGTGGGCAGCTTTTAGTACGTTTTAATGACATAAGCCAGCATGATACAAGCCAGAGAGATGAAGTGATGGCTGATTATGCAAGCCAGGGCTTGTTTCTCTTAGAAGATGGTCAAGGTATCATCGCAGATGTCATGTCAATTTCTGGTGACCCTAAAGCAGTTGCTGAAATTCTCAAAAAAGATATGCGTATTGCCAATGCACAGCCAAATTATTATTTAGATGCTTTGACGCATGATTTTGACTTTCCTCAAGATACCTACGTTGATCAGCAGTGGTACTTAAAAGATTATGGCGTAGCTGAAGGTTGGGAGCGTCTTAACTATAGACAGCAAATGAGTCAACAACCTATTGTTGTAGCTGTGATTGACAGTGGTACAGATACGGCACATAAAGACTTAGCTTCTAATTTAGTGCCTGGTTGTGACTTCTTTGGTACAGATGGTGTTGATAACAATCCAGTAAGCCCACTTGACCCGCATGGCACACACGTGGCGGGCATTGTCGCAGCAGTGAGCGATAATAATCTTGGCACGGTTGGCGTGAGTCATCTGGCAAATGTAAAAGTGCAACCAATCAAGATTTTTTCAGATGAAAAACGTTCTTCGATTTCAAGTGCAGTTAAGGGTATTCGCTGGGCTGCAGGTCTAGATGTTCCTGGTGTTTTTGCTAATCAGACGCCAGCACATATTTTGAACTTTAGTGTTGGTAAACCTGCTGGTGAAGGTGATGTAGAACTGCATCAGGCAGTTGCAGATGTTATCGCTGCTGGTAAGCTTTTTGTATCCGCTTCGGGTAATCAAAACTTTAATGCAGGCAACGGTGTCTTTTCGCCAGCGAATGCGCCAGGTGCAATTTCTGTAGGGTCGCTTGATAGTGATTTGCAACGCTCAAACTTCTCTAAGTTTGATAGCACAGGGGCAAATACTGTCGATGTTATGGCACCTGGTGGAAGTTTGGTATCAGGCAAACCGCCAAAGTGTAGTACATCCAGTGGTTCAATTCTAAATACATATCCAAACAATGATTATAAGTGTCAGTCAGGTACGTCTATGGCAACACCTTATGTTGCAGCAGTGCTTGCACTTGTTTGGTCACAGAATCCAGACTGGAATGCAAATCAAGTAGAGCAAAGACTTTACGACAGTGTTTACTACGATGCTTCTTGGGCAGGTAAATCGAATGAATATGGTAAAGGTCTGGTTTGCTTAGATCGTGCTTTAGGTGCTCCGACTTTATGTGGACGTGAGCAGTAGTTTAGGTGTGGACACTAGTCTAGATTTAGTGTAAGAAATGACACATTTTCTCATACTACTTAGTTATTACTCATAAAAGAATCACGCTACTCACAAATACATCACACTAAGTTTCATACCCACAGCATATGATTGTGGGTATGAAAACTTTTAGACACCTTAAAATAGGTCTAGTTCTACTAGGTCTTTTGTTTTTAATTGCTTGTGGTGGCGGAACGACACCGACTCCTTCGCCTAACCCAACCCCAACAAATCCGACCAATCCGACAACACCTACTAATCCTACAAATCCCACAAATCCTAGCCCTACCAATCCTGAACCAACAACACCAACTACGGTGATTGCGATTGTGCCAGTCAATGATATTTTCTTTGATATTGATGCGAATCAGTACAATTTTGATATTCGTAATGATGGTGGTGCGGCAACGACACTAAACTACGCTGTGACTGCGTCTGATTTCAAGAAAGATGGCGCTGCTACTGCTGCTTGGTTCGATGTTTTGCAGGGCACAGGTAGCGTACAAGGTGGTACAAAGGCTACGGTTTCACTAAAGGCTAAAGCCAATCTTTCTGCTCCAACCAAGAGCTATACAGCAAAGCTTGCCATCAATGATGGTGTTAAGGTAACTACTGTTAATGTCACTTGGAATTCGATTGGTAGTCTTGTGACGTGTAGTATTGGTGCGAACAGCATAGTTTTATCGAATCAAAGCAATACCAATATCGAATTTGTAATACGATTGACCAACCTGAAACTAAATGGTGCAGCAACCCAAAATCAGTGGTTGACTGTGACCCCAAACGAAGGTTCTCTCCAATCGGTTTCTGCTAGCACAATTGGTCAGCAACCAAATACAGTTATTAACCTGAAACCAAAAACAGGTTTGAACAATGGTACTTACTCAGCTACCTTAAACATTGATGTTAAAAAGGCGGGTACAAATACTGTTTTATTCACAAAGCCATTTACACTAACGTTGCCTGTGAAAAAAGCAGTTCCTGATATGCCAAGCCAAAACTTAAACCTTGTTGAAGGCACAAAATCATTCCAAGTTGGTAACAAAGGTCCAATGGGAACGACGCTCAATTGGCATGTTGAAGTTACTAATAACAAGCGCAATGGCACGGCTCGAGCCCCGTGGTTTGAAGTAGCAGCAGCTAGTGGCGCACTTACAGTTCCTGCTAGTGGAAACCCAGCAAGGCAAACAGTTGTTGTTACTCGTAATGATGACTTAACCCCTGGTACTTACACAGCAGATGTCAAAGTTAAACACGATCTAGGTCAAAGTACCTTTAAAGTTACAAGTACGATTCAAGAGGGTAAGGGCTTTATTCCGATTACCCCACTCTCCTTTGCAGCAACGCAAAGTGCTAGCTTTGGTATTCAAAATACAGGTCCAGCAAACTCAGTGATTGCTTGGACAATAGATGTTGTAAATAACACTAAAAATGGCAACCCAAGAGCAGGTGACCTTGATTGGGTTGATGTAAGCCCACAAAGTGGCAGTACCTTTGGCACTAAGCAAACACCAGTGACACTTACGCTTAAGCCAAACTTAGAGTCAGGCTTTTACACAGGTGAACTATGGGTGAATTTCCCAGCAGGGCGTCAAGGCTTTAGGCTGAGTGCTCAAGTAGGTGGTGTAGCTGTTCCTGCCGATTTTGATATTAACTACAATTCAGAGGTCAATGCTATTCCAGCACTTGAACGTGGCGATGTCCATAGAAACGTACCGATTGCTGTGACTAGAGAAGGCAGTTTTGGCGCAGGTGTAACCTTCTCCTTAGTGAGTCCGCCTGCTGGCATTACAGCGAGCTTTAGCCCTGCAACTGTTACAACAGACCAGTCAGAAACTTACATGACTGTAAATGTTGGTAGTGGTGCAGCGATTAAAGCCCATACCTTGACTGTGAAAGCAGAGGGTGGTGGCAAGAGCCACACTGTGAGTGTGCCACTTACCGTAAAAGCTACCCAACCAGCACCTGACTACAGTTTGTCAGCTAATCCTGCTACGCTTTCAATTGGAACAGGTACAAACAAAAACAGTAATATTACAGTAAACAAAGTAGGCGCATTTGCTGGCGATGTTACCTTTAGTGGCGCTAATCCACCAGCAGGTATAAGCTTAAGCTTTACGCCTGTCACAAATAAAACTGCGACAACTGCAAAAATTTCAGTTGCGAACAGTGTTGCGCCAGGAACCTACGCAGTAACTATCAATGGTAAGTCAGGCGGTAAAACGAAGAGCACAGTTATTACAGTTCAAGTGACTGCGACTGATCCGAGAAATGCAAAGATTAGAGGCACACTTCTTAGTGATAACGACATGTCGAAGTTCCAAGTTCCACTTGTGGCAACCTCGTCACAAGCGCTAGCTACACAGTCTGCTTCTACACAAGCTAACAGACCGAAGTATGTTCCAGGGCAATTGCTGATTAAACTTGCTGATAACGGACTTGCTGTTCAGAGCTTAGGCAATAGCCACGCTTCGAAGCTACAAAGTTTAACCAGTGAGTTAGGTCTTCGAGTTGTGGAAAGTGGTCAAGGCAGAACGGCTGATGTTGTAGCTTTAGCAGCAAATCAAGATGTTGAAGGTATGGCTGCACAATTAAGCAGTGATCCACGCATTAGTTATGCAGAGCCAAACTT
>CALGZD010000169.1 GCA_937934635.1 uncultured Deinococcales bacterium | reverse complement strand
CATTGTCTATGCTAGCAAAAACAAGTTGATTGATATCGGCTTTGTTCAAAAAACTAAAACTCAGTAACTTTTGTATTCGTCACTTTCTTTAATCTTCTGTTTCGTCATCTAGACAAATTATTCTAAGCAAATCACAAAATTACTGAGAAAAAAGGAGCACGCTGTTTCAGCGTAATGTCACAAGTTTTCTATACATCTTAATTTGTGGCATTACTCAAAGATTTCGTTAGTGGGGGCCTAATGTTAGATACAAAAATGCTAGATACTCAAGAGGTTGTTTTAAATAACCATCTTGATGCTGTTGATAGTCAAACAAATTTCTTAAAATCTGCAAACTTTACATATATACTCACTGCTGTATTAACAATTGCAGTTTGTTTACAAATTATGCTTTTAGTACAAGGACCGATACCTTTACTAATCATCGGTGCAATCGGAATCATAGCTATTAGCTATTTTTATAGTCTACGTCTGAGTATAATTTTGCTTTTGCTTTGCTGTGTTGGATATATTCTAGCGTCAAACATTGCAAGCATCTCAGTTAATAGACCATTGTTACAAGAAATGTCTGATAGCTTTGTTGGTACGCAAGTCTTTTTCACACTCGTGTCAATATCTTTAGCAAGCTACACGCGCATACTCAAAACAGGATTGCGCTGGCAAGAACAACTCAAACACTTTGCTAACACCCATGATGATTTAACACTCCTGCTCAATAAAGAAAGTTTTATAGAGAAACTCGATGACATCATTGCAACATCACCAAACCATCAAGAACGCTTTGCTTTAATGCTCATTGACATAAATGGGCTAGAAAAAATCAATCTTAAGCACGGCTATAATGCTGGTAACACCGCGCTTAACATCATTTCTGATAGGTTAAGACAAGCTGCCCAAAGAGATGATTTAGTAGCAAGAATTGACGAAGACTGCTTTGCTTTAGTCGTTAGGAAAATGGCTCACAAAGCACAGTTAAAAGGCTATGTAAAACGCGTTAAGGCTATGCTAAATTTACCTTTTGACTATGGGTGGAAAGCCATTAACTTAAAAACAAAGATGGTTTCAAGTTTTTATCCTGTAGAAGGTAAAACCGCTAGTGAGCTCTTAGTACTAACTGAAAGCAAACTTAAAAAGAATAGAATCTAAAGAACCTGAAAAAACAGGTCTTGCTGCCTTGGCTGAGAAGATATTTCTCTCCACAAATATTTGCAAATAATTGGCTCGAGCTATGAATTAGGACATTACCTTCATAGGAAAATTTAATGTTATACTTTCTCATCCTTTGAAGGAGGTTTTTGAATGTCACAACATAATGCATGGCCTAATGCATGGCGTTTAGTCCTAAGATTCACTTGTCTTTTCCTATGTCTTTTCCTTGCTCTAACTTTCTCTCCTGCAACAGCTCAAGATAATACCATGAGTTCCGAGAGTGCTGAGGTGCTTATTCAGCAACTGCAAGCTCAAAATGCGAATTTACAAGGTCGCTTAGACCGCATGGAAGCATCAAGAGATAGATTAAGAGCACAAGTCGGTGAATTAGAGGGTGCTGCTATGTCAGCAACAGCAGGTACGGCTGACGCTTCAGCATCGGCTGACGCAACCGCACAACTGACAAGAACCCAATCAGCTTATGACCGTCTTAAGCAACAGATGACTACTCTACAAACAAATAACGCAGACCTTGAAGCACGTATCGATAGAGAGCTAGCTTCTAAGGCGCGTATTCAAGCTCAGCTTTCTAGCCTACAAGAAAGTGCTGCTGCTCTTGAAACAGAAGCTGAAGATGCAACTGCAGAGCTAACTAGCCTAAAACTGCAACGTCAAGATAGAGTAAGAGAAATTCTTAACCTCAAAAAGCAAGTATCTGAAGCAACGATGCAAGCTGCCGAAAGCGGTGACGCTGCAAGTCAACTAAGAATTGCCGAAGGTGAGCGAGATGCTGCTATCGGAAGAATTGCTTCGCTTAGAGATAGCTTCGGCGAACAGCAAGCAGCTAGCGCAGCATCACTAGAACGTGCTGTTAGACTTGGTGATAGAGCTCGAGCCCAACGAAATGCCGCTCTCGAAAAACTTAAAGCTATGAGCATGACTGACGTTGATGACTCAAGTGATTCAAGTGAAACACCAGCTAGCGAAAACCCTAGCGTAGAAGACAGCCAAAGCGGCGCAGCAGAAAGCTTAAATCTATACAGAACCCTCTCTGCTCGTCTTTCTGCTGGCGAGACCCTAAGTGCTGAAGAACAAAGTCAATATGACAATGCTCTTGAAGCCTTACGCGCTAATCAACAGCTCGTTGCTCAGCAAATTGGTGGTTCAACTTATACTGTAGTTGACGGAGATACACTCTCCTCTATCGCTCAAAATCAATATGGCGATGCCAATGAGTATCTAAAAATTCTTGACGCAAACAACTACTTAATCGATGATGCTGATTTGATTTTCCCAGGGTTTGAACTAGTCATTCCTCAATAAAGAAAAAACTAAACTAAGCTAATCAGAGAGGGTATCTTACCCTCTCTTTTTTATAGACTAGTACTGCCCTCATCGAGTCGTCTATAAATTAGGCTTGTTCTAAAATAAAAACTGATGCATGATTACTGTTCTTTTTCCAACCCTCACCTCTAACTCCTCTCCCAAGCTTGAGAGAGGAGAACTAAACAACTGACCAAAAGCTTGTGTTTTTAGGGGGTGAGTTAAGCCTTAAAAGTTATTTCAGAACAGCTCTATTTCATAAAGTTTTCATAATTTGAAAGTGACTAAGAAAAGTGTTTATACTACATACACAAATAAGTTAGTATGTTGTGGTTTAGAACGGTGTAAATCAATATAAATTATTTGGTATATATTAATAATCTGCTCTTATAGGGTTTTGTCTTTGTGTTGGTAGATTTAGTATCAAAGATACCTTAGACATACAACTTATCTTTATCACAAACGTATCAAATACATAGAAACATATAGTTTCAGAAGTTATGGGATTTGATAAGTGTATCTTTAGAATAGCTATAACAATGCTTAAAATAGTACGTTATATAAAGATACACCAGTAATGTAATTGGGAGTAAAAAATTTTGTAGATGGGGTGAAAGGATGATAGGTACACCACTAGGTACGCTACATCAGATAGATACGCTACGTCAGACAGGTATACTACGCAAGATAGGTACACGCCAAAACCGAAGCAGTCTGTTAAAAACATTGTTGTTTTTAGCTTTAGGGTCTGTTCTATGCTTTAACAGCTTTAGCCTTGCACAAGAAACAACAGCAGAGCCGTTATCAACTGAAGAACTGGCCAACGTTCAAGAACTTATCGATCAAGCAATCAAGACTGATAACCAATTGGTAAAGCTGCTTGGTGCACAAATTCAAGATGCGGCTGAAGCACAACAAGAAATCGATGCACTGAGTGCGAGTCTTGCAGCAAAAACACAAGAGGTTGCAACGCTTCAAACTGAGTCAGATAATCTCAAATCACAATATGCAGGTCTTTCAGGAGAGCTTGATGGTTCAAAACAAGAAGTTGCTGCGCTCCAAGAGCAAATTGCCGAAAGAGCTAATGAACTACAGGTTGTCATTCAAGAAAGAGATATTATCCAATCTGCATTTGCCAGAGTTCAAGACACTGCTGACAAGGGTAAAGTTCGCATTGCTGAACTTGAAGAATTACAAACAACTAATACTGCTACTATCGAAGGCTTGCAAGAAAGAGTTAGCTCTTTAGAAGCGCAGTATCAGGCAGCAATCGTCAGTGCAGAGACAATCAAAGAAGAAGCACTGAAAGTACCTGCTATTCAAGATAGGCTTTCTAGTTTAGAAGTTGAAAATACAAAATTACAAGATCATATTCAGCGTGTCACAAACTCTCGTAACCGTCTAAAAATAGAACATGAACGTACACTCTTAGAAATCGACAGCTTCGAACAAGCTATGACAGATGCAATTTTCAGAGCAAATGCACTCGAAGCACAGCTTCGTAGCGCTGGATCGGCATCTGACGGTCAATTACAAAGTCTACGCCAACAATATGCTGACGCCCAAAGCCAAATCTTTTCTCTTGAAGGTTCACTTGAAGGCGCACGTGGTGAGGTAACCCGTTTACAGTCTCTACTTGAGGGAAGTGAGGCTGGTGAATTAACGCAGAACCTGTCAACAAAAGATGCTGAAATCAGCTCATTAAAAGACCAGGTTGCCACCTTAAGAACAACTATCATTAATCTGCCAAATTCAGATCAATTACTAACCCTAGAACAAGAACGAGATACCCTCAAACAAGAACTAGATACTGTCAAAGCTCAATTATCAAACTTTCAAGCAAATGCAGCAGCAGCTAGTATCGCCAATAGTGGTGCAACAACAACAACAACGAGCACTGTTGAATCAACCCCTGCACTAGCTGCACCACTTGTTCCAACTGCTGCTAGTGAATTACCTGCTGATTTAGACCAAGCTAAGGCTTATGCAACGCTAAAACTCAACGAGTACTACTTATTCAGAGATAAGGTGACTGATTTAGGTGCTAATGTAACACTGCTCGAGCTCAACCAACGAGAAGAAGCATTGCTAAACCTACAAGAAGCACAATCGCATGTCGCTAACCTTATGGGTGCTGAAATCCATACCGTTCAGCCTGGCGATAGTCTAACTGCAATTTCTTCTTCGATCTACGGTAGTATCAATCGTTGGGAAGATATTCTTGCAGAAAATAGCTACATCATTGATAATCCAGATTTGATTTTCCCTGGCTTCCAGCTCATTATTCCACAGTAAAAACAGATAAGATGACGGTTTACCAGATTTCGTGTATCGACTTGTGTAGTCCCTGATTTAATCAGTTTGACTTAAACCAATACACATGAAATCGGAAACCTTCTAAGATTTACTAAAACTCAAAACTTTAAGATGCGACCTTAGTTTAGTCGCATCTTTTTTTATTAGCTTTTGCTCGCTAGCATCTCACTAGCATCTTCCCAAGCTTGCATTTTTTCAGTCAAGGCTGTATCCAAATCCCCATGTTTTTGAGCAACATCAGCAAGTTCCTGATGACTCAGCAAAGCAGGGTTTTGTAACTTTTCATTCACTTCAGCAAGTTGTTCTTCAAGTTCTGAAATTTCTTCTTCCAGACTTTCTATAGTGCGCTCGAGCTGCCATTTAGAGGGCGTCTTAACCTTTTCTTCTTGAGTAGCTGCCTCTTGAGCTTTCTGTTTTTTCTTATCCTTTGCAGCTTCTTTGTGACCATCTTCAAGCTGCTTGCGCTTAAATTGGTAATACTCCCAATCACCTGCATAGTCTATCCACTCACCATCTCGCAAATCCCAGATGATATCAGTTGTCTCAGCAATAAAGCGTCTATCGTGCGAGACAACCAAAAGCGTACCTGTATAAAAATCCAGAGCCTCTTCAAGTGCTTCAATCATTTCAACATCTAGGTGGTTGGTCGGTTCGTCTAAGACCAAAAAGTTATATTCACCCAAAGTCAGTTTGAGCAATGCCAAACGAGCACGTTCTCCACCTGATAAATCTTTAATTAACTTAAATTGGGCGTCATAAGGAAAAAGAAAATTGCCAAGCATATTGTGTGCTTCGATATCTCCAACCATCCGCATAAGTTCATCTGCTAAGGTCAGTTCAGGATCTACACCTTTAAGTTCTTGATCGTAATAACCAACTTTAACCCGAGCACCAAAAAGAAGCTCTGCTGTATGGTCATCGCTAGCTATTTCACCCATGATTGTTTTCAAAAAGGTTGACTTACCAGCACCATTAGACCCAACAAGCGCAATACGTTCACCACGGCGCATTGTAAAATCTACATCTTTAAACAATGGTTTATCAAAACTCTTACTAAGGTTCTTGGCTTGCAGGACAATATCGCCACTTTCAGCACACTCAAAGCTAAACCGTGTGGTGCGCTCAACCATATCAGCATCGCCAATCATTTGGTCACCAAGACGTGCTAAACGCTTTTCCATAGACTTAGCGCGACGATGCAACTTTGCATTTTGCCTTGCCCACTTTTTCATCTGAGTGGCAGAAGCTTCTAGTTTGTCGTAAGCTTTTTGCTGATTTTGCCGTGTTGCTTCTTCTAAGCGTAGCTGTTCAATGCGAGCTTCACGGTATTTTGTGGGGTTACCATCGTAATTACGTAGCTTTGCTAATGAAATCTCAGCGGTTTGACTACACGCTTTATCCAAGAACAATCTATCGTGCGAAACTAGCAGGACGCCACCAGGATAGCGTCCTAGATAGCCTTCTAGCCATTCACGCATTTCCATATCTAGGTGGTTTGTAGGTTCATCTAACAGCAAAACATCTGGTTGTGCCATCAGGAGCTTCGCTAGACCAAGACGGGTTTTCTCGCCACCTGAAAGATGCTTTACAAGTTCGTCTTCCCTACCCCTAAAGCCTAGCGAGTAAAGGACAGCATCTCGCCTTGAACGGCGTTCATAGCCACCACGACGTTCAAAGACTTCGTGAACCTTTTCCCACTCGTCATAGATTTCTGGCTTGTCTAGACCTGCATCTTCAAGACGTTTAAGTTCAGTTTCGATGACTTCAATGTCTGCAAATGCTTTATCGGCAAGTTCCGTGATCGTTGTAAACTCTTCAAAGTTTGGATCTTGCTCCAACATTGCAATCGTTACACCATCTCGCAAGTAAACCTTACCATCGTCTGGTGTTTCCTGTTTCATCAACAAGCGCAACATCGTTGATTTACCTGAACCATTGCGACCAATAAGAGCAATACGTGACCCACCACGAACTTCTAAGTTCGCATTTTTCAAAACAGTTTGGTCACCGTAGAATTTTTCAACCTGTTGCAGTGCTGCCAGAAGCATAGGCTTATAGTATCAAGCAAAAGCGCACGAAAGCGTGATAATTGTATCTGAACTGAGATAGACACAGTTTGAAATAGCTTGAGATAGATTGAGATAGGCATGAATTATTTTTTTGCCACTATCCTTACATGATAAGATAGAACTATATGACGGTCATCAAAGAAATGCATGTCGCAAAAAAAGCACGTCAACGCTATAAACTGTCTAGCAGTTTATTCTCTTATCAAGGTGACCTGATCATTGCGGATTACCGTAAAGTTCAAGAAATTACAGCGCAATTTAACAAGTACAGACCACAATCTGAACATATTGCCAGCAGTGAGCTTTATGCCGCTGGTTTGCTGCATGAAGTGCAGCACGTGCTTATTGAGCGTTTTAGTCAACTGAACAGTAAAAAGAACGGTGAAGAAAACGGTACTGAAGGTAGTTTTGTGGCTCGAGCCCTACACATTAGCAAACAAAAACTCACGCCTGAACACTACACCCAAACCTTAAACAGCTTTTTAACGTACTTCCCCCCTACCCCCGTCTATCAAAACGAACTTACACCTAGTGATTATCTCAACACTGTCGACACCAACAATAGTATTACGGGCGAAGAGCTACTCATCCTCAAACTAAGCAATGACAATCCTGCACTTCAAAAATTCGCTGAGTTCATAGATGATTCAGAACTCAAAACTACTGCTTATGAAGCAATTGCAGCAGATATTGAACAATCTGTGGCTAACACATCTGTTGATATTGGTGGTCTAAAGAACATAACACTTTCAGAACTGCTACGGAATCCAATCAGCACATCCCCCCATTCTCTTGAAGGTCAACTCAAATTCATAGAACAAGAATATGCACCGCACTTGGGTGAACGTTTTCAAAACTTATTTCAAAAAATATTGCTCAGCTTAGACCTCTTCAAAGAAGAGTTCACAAGCTACAATGAAGGTCTTCATGGACCACCACCCATGCAGGTGATTGATGCTGACATGCTCTCTGGTAAAACAGCAGGCATGTCAGCAGGTATGGCAGCAGGTATGGATGAATACGAACACTTTAGTTCTGACAGTGCATGGATGCCTAAGCTTGTCTTGCTTGCCAAAAGTACCTACGTATGGCTAGACCAACTCAGCAAACGCTATGAAACATCAATAACAACACTTGATGACATCCCTGAAGAAGAACTTGAAACCTTTGCTAAGCAAGGCTTCACAGGGCTCTGGCTCATAGGTCTTTGGGAGCGCAGCCATGCCTCAAAAGAAATCAAACATCGCATGGGTAATCCTGATGCAGTTGCATCCGCGTACTCGCTCTATGACTATGAAATCGCTCAAGATTTAGGTGGCACCGCTGCTTATGAAGTACTTCGAGACCGTGCTTGGCAGTATGGCATCAGGCTAGCTAGCGATATGGTGCCAAACCATATGGGTATTGATAGTCGTTGGGTTATAGAACATCCTGAATGGTTTTTGCAGACCGACCAACCGCCATTTCCCACCTACCGCTTTGAAAGTGAAAACCTTTCACACGATGCTCGTGCAAGCATCAAAATAGAAGATCATTATTATTCAAAAAGCGATGCCTCAGTTGTTTTTGAACGTCAAGATACGCAAACAGGCGATATTCGCTACATCTACCACGGCAACGATGGTA